>NZ_JAHEBC010000357.1 GCF_024642405.1 Algoriphagus sp.
CTCATGGAAAAAGTAACCGGAACCATCCTGCGAGGATCTATTTCAAAAAAATATCTTTTAGCTCCAGAAGATATGCGAAAAGGATCCTTGGCCTTGGTGGATACTCTTGCCAGCCTACATGGTTTGGATTTGGATAAAACAGGTCTTCATCAACTTGGAAAACCTGAAGGGTATGTGGAGAGACAAGTCACAGGATGGATCAAGCGCTATCGGGAATCTGAAACAGACCAATTGAAATCCATGGATGAATTGGCTGATTGGCTAAGCAGGCACCTGCCAAAAGTCTCGGAATCGGCCTTTCTTCATAATGATTTCAAATACGATAATGTAGTTTTTTCACCTACTGATCTATCAAAAATTCTTGCTGTTTTGGATTGGGAAATGGCAACAGTTGGCGACCCATTCATGGATTTAGGGACTACATTGGCTTATTGGTCAGAGGCTGGAGATCCTGAGATGTTAAAGTCATTCAATCTTACTTGGCTTCATGGTAATCTGACGAGACAGGAGGTTTTGGAAAGATATAGCCATCAGCGGGAAATTGATTTGCCTGACATGCTTTTTTATTACGCTTTTGCTACGTTTAAAATAGGTGTGATTGTCCAACAAATCTTTTACCGATATAAGAATGGACAAACGAAGGATCCACGTTTTGCCGGCTTACTTGAATTAGTAAAAGCCAACGGAGAAAATGGAATCCGAGCTCTTGAAAAAGGTAGAATATCCAATCTTTATCGTTCTTAAGACTTTACATTATTTCTATCGAAAGCCAAGCTTATTAAAAAAGGGCTTTATTCTTTTGCTAAAAAATCTTGTACCGGAGAGTTTTTATCAGATTCCATTTCACAGGTCCAACTATCGATAAACCATCTCCCATTTTCAAAGTGAAGCTGTATACTATTCAGTCCCCTATCAGTGGACTCTTGATTTGGGTCAGTCCTGATCTCGAATGCACTCCAAACCTGAGCGATATTCCCAAACTGACTTACCTTCCTTTTGAGTTCTTTTTCGTAAAAATCTTCTCTTGGAGCTAGTCCCATTGGAATGTATTCAGCTTCTAAAGTATGAGACTCGGCTTTTCCTTCTTCATCTAACCTGGTAATGACTGCATTTTTGGAATGGATAAACTGATCTCGTTCAAACTGCCAAGGGTCTTGGCTTGACCCAGATACGACATCATAATATGCATTAATAATTGCGTCTATTGATTTCACGTCATCAGCATATTTTTCTTCTACACTTTGTCCAAACACCGATGAACTGAATGCAAAAGTGATTATGATTAAAAAAGTATTTTTCATGTTTAAAAGTCAGTTAGAGATTTATTTTAGATTGTTGCCTGCAAAAGTGTCTGATATGTTTAAACTATATCTTCTTTTCAATTTCGGGATATATCTGTTGGAAGTATGAAATGTTGGGGATTGTGCGTTACTTTTCTGTCCAGTTACACGAATTTGATAAGTGGCCACATGTTTAAATAACCACTTAAATTTCAGTTCTTTATACCTCGTTTTTGTTAGTACTTATTTTTATTTATGTCTTTTTTGTAGTTTTTCATCATTTTCCCAAATTTCTTTTCTTTCTTCCGTCGTTCAACAATTGTTGATTCAAAGTGTTCTTTTTCTCTTTCTAATCGAAGGTAATTTTCATAAGAGGTTTTATCTATTTCTCCTTTATCGACAGCTTCGAGAACTGAACAACCAGCCTCATTGGTATGTGTACAATCTTTGAATTTACACTTTTGAGAAAGACTAATAATCTTATCAAAGGTAGTTTCTAAACCAGTTGTTGTGTCTGTAATTCCCACTTCTCTCATTCCGGGATTGTCAACGAGTATTCCACCATTTTCAAGAACAATTAGTTCTCTATGGCTCGTAACATGTCGTCCCTTGCTAGTACTTTGACTAATCAAATCCGTTTTCATAATGTTTCTACCAGAAAGATTATTCAATAAGGTTGATTTACCAACTCCTGAAGAACCAAGCATACAATACGTCTTTCCTTTTTCAATTAGCTTTTTAATTGTTTCGTATCCGATTTGAGTCTCGTTGCTTATAGCAATAATTGGAACATCTTTAATCCGTATTTTAATACTTTCAAGTATCTCATTTATTTTTTGCTCATCAACAAGGTCTATTTTATTGAGCAAAATAATAGGACTAACTTTTGATGAATAACATATTGTCAGGTATCTCTCAAGTCTGTTTATATTAAAATCTCTATCTGCAGCTTGAATTAAAAAAGCATAGTCAATATTTGTTGCTATTATTTGAATCTCCCCGAATTGTCCAACTGCTTGTCTTTTGATAATGGAGAATCTTGGTAATATTTTATGTATTATCGCTGAACCTGAATCATACGTTGTCAATGCAACCCAATCACCCACTGCTGGAAAATCTTCACGACTAGTAGCAGAAAATCTTAAATTTCCAGTTATCTCGGCTTCTAATTCAGCTTTAGTAGTTTTGACAACATATCTTTCCTTATGTTCTGCAATAACTCTTCCTATCTCAAAGTTATCCAGTTTTTGTTCAATTCTGAATTCTTCAAGTTTTTCGTTATATCCTAAATCTTCTAATTTCATTTCAGTATCCTTGTTGAAGGACGTTTTTTAGTATTCAGTGAAACGGCTCTTTTAAGAATAGTAGCAGACTGCAAAGCACTTTCCTGTCAAATTTCAAAAAACTTATATCGGGATACAAACCTTGACTCAACTACTATTTCAGCTATAATTTTAATCCAATGTAATGCCTTTTCCTTTTTTCATTTCTCTGGATTCCTTATTCTCGATAATGATTTGCTCTTTTATTTTGTTCTGCAAGTAATACGGTTTCTTCAATCCGCTTCAGTCTGGTTTCAGGTTTTTTTGCGTTAAAAATCCATTCCAATATTCCACGTTTTGAAGAACGGGGAAAGTTCTCCCAATTTTCAAAAGCTCGATCGTTATTTAAAAAAAGTTTCTGCAAGTCATCTGGTACAATTAAATTCTCAACTTCATCCAAGGCAGTCCAAGTTCCGTTTTCTTTGGCAATTTCTATCATCTCAAGTCCTGCCGGCTGCATTAACCCTTTTTCTATGAGTTTCGCAATCTTTTCCTTATTTACTTTGCTCCAATTGCTTTTTGGATTTCTTTTTGAAAAAAACTGATAGTAACTGTCTCGGTCTCGTTTGTTGGGTTTACTATCTATCCATCCAAAGCATAAGGCTTCGTCTACCGCTTCGGGATAATAAATACTAGGTATCCCACTTTCCTTTTTGTAGATAATCAACCAAACAGATTTTTCTGTCGAGTGATTTTTTTTCAACCATTTTCGCCAATCTTCACGTGATTTAGCTTGAAAAGTCTGTATGGAATTATAAACTTCCATTACCAATTAATAGGTTCTCCGTCCTTAAAAAATCCACCTGAAGGCCCGTCATCAGGAAGTGTTGCAGCCCAAACTATTCCTTTAGCGCTTTCTTTTACAGATCTTGCACCCCAATCTTCGGTTCCTGGATAGGTTGCGGTAAAACCTGGGTCAACAGAATTTATTTTGATTTTACTGTCTTTAAATTGGGTTGCTAGTTTGACTGTCAAGCCGTTTAACGCAAGTTTAGTAATCCCATATACTGGTACTTTGCTAAAATGATGGGCAAGTCCAAAAACTGGGTCGTCAAATGAACCGGCACCACTTGAAACATTTACAATTCTGGGTTGGTCACTTTGTTCAAGAAGGTTGTAGAATGCCTTTATCATTCTCCAAGCACCCAAAAGATTTGTGTCAAGAGCATTTTTAATAAACTCTATGTCCGCCGAAAGTGGTTCTCCACCT
>NZ_JAHEBC010000086.1 GCF_024642405.1 Algoriphagus sp.
GTAGAGGTAATCAATCGGAAAGGTAGAAATGAACGGATATTAACAAACAAAGAAGTAATCCTTTCTGCTGGAGCATTCCAATCTCCTCAAATTCTGATGCTTTCCGGAATAGGGGATAAAAGCGAACTTCAAAATTTTGGAATCCAAGCCAAAATCAATCTACCAGGAGTAGGAAAAAATCTTCAGGACCACCTCTTTTTCAACTGCTCTGCACTTAGCAAAACGCAAGAAGGTTTCAATCATCATATTCCATTATTTGCTCAAGTAAAAGGAATGATCCAGCTTTTCTTAAGCCAAAAAGGAGCCATGACTTGTAGTCCACTTGAAGCGGTTGCCTTTTTCAATTCCAAGGGAGGTAAAGGTGTTGATTTCCAGTTGCACTTTGCCCCGATGCAAGTTGGATCAGATTATAAAACAGATTTTCATGATCTATCGACATTCCCTACAACAGATGGTTTTACCATTTTGCCAAGCCTGATTAAGCCAAAAAGTAAGGGTTTCGTCACGATTCAATCTTCCGACCCTAAAGCTCCACCTTTGATTCAACCGAATTTTCTGACTGAAAAAGAGGATTGGGATACCCTTATCAGAGGAACTCGAAAAGCACTAAAGATCCTTGAATCTTCAGCTTTTGACCCTTATCGAAAAACCATTATCACTCCTCCAAATCAATCTGAAGAAGGTATTATCGATCATATAAAAAAATCTGTTGAGACGATATATCATCCGGTTGGAACCTGTAAAATGGGTTCTGATTCTCTAGCTGTGGTCAATGATCGACTTCAAGTTCATGGTGTTAGAAATCTAAGAATAGCTGATGCATCAATTATGCCCACTATTGTTTCTGGAAACACCAATGCCGCTTGCATTATGATAGGAGAGAGAGCATCTGACCTTATTCTGAAATAATAGCAAAGGATTGTATTCTAAGTAAAATAATTCTTGAAATGCTATTTGACACTTTGTTTTTAATTCCTAAGCTTCTCCTTTTTTGTACATTGTGTAGTTCATACTCAACCCAAAAATCCTCGTCAATGAAAAAGGCAGCCTTATTACTTTTTGCTATTCCATTCTTAGTCAATTTAGAGACCTATGGACAGATGTCCCAAGAAGCACGAGACAGTATTTCTAAACTAAGCCAGGCAGATCATCAACTCATGATGGAGAAATTGGGCATTGAGTCATTAAGACCCGGACCATCCGGCAACCCATCAGCTCCAAACGCTGCCAATAAGAATGAATCTATTGCAACTCCTTACACCAGTTTACCTGACCCCCTGATTTTTGACAATGGAAAACCAGTTAAAAGTGAAAAGGACTGGAAAAAAAGGCGGGAAGAAATTAAAGAACACTTTGCCACTGAAGTATATGGAAGAATGCCAAAGAAGATCCCAGGTGTCGATTGGGAGATAATTGAGGAAAAAGATAGTCTATTTGGTGAAATTCCGGCAAGATTTAAAAAGTTGATCGGACATGTGGATAACTCTTCCTATCCAGAAATTCAGGTAGATATCGAAATGATGATGGCTACCCCTTTAGAAGCGGTGAATCCTGTTCCGTTAATCATGCAATTCAGTTGGGTTTGGCCAGCAAGTATGCAAAGACCAAAACCAACTGGTCCCACCTGGCAGGAAAAAATGCTCGCTGAAGGTTGGGGCTTCGCCATGTTGATCCCAACAAGTTTTCAAGCTGACAACGGAGCAGGATTAAGGGCTGGAATCATTGGACTTGTCAATAAAGGTCAACCCAGAAAGCTAGATGATTGGGGAACTTTACGTGCTTGGGGCTGGGGAGCAAGTAGGGCTTTGGACTATTTTGAAACTGATCCAACAGTGGATGCTAAAAAAGTTGGAATTGAAGGACTATCCCGGTACGGTAAAGCTGCATTAGTAGCAATGGTTGATGAATCCAGATTCGCCATTGGAATGATTTCTTCCTCAGGTGCAGGTGGTACGAAAATTTATAGAAGAGTATATGGGGAACAAGTAGAAAACCTAGCATCTTCAGGAGAATATCACTGGTTCACTCCCAATTTCATCAAATATGCAGGTCCTTTGACTCCAATGGATCTCCCTACTGATGCACATGAAATGCTAGCGCTTTGTGCGCCAAGACCTGTTTTCATTTCTAGCGGTGACCCTGAAGTCGAGGGACATTGGATTGATGCAGTTGGGATGTTTAAAACTACCGTAGCGGCCAGTCCAGTCTATGAATTTCTAGGGAAAGAAGGGTTGAAAACTGATCAATATCCTGGCACCAATGTGGGGCTTTTAGATGGGGATCTGGTATTTAGACAACACGACGGCGGCCATACAGAAGGACCCAATTGGGATTATTTTATCGAGTTTGCCAGAAAATATTTGAATTACTAGTTTCAAAATACTTTAAGAGAACCCTATGAAAAGGATTTTAATGACTTCTCTTTACTTTTTATTAATACCCTTTGCTTTTTCCCAATCTCAAAAAAAGCCGAATATTATCCTGATTAATATTGATGATATGGGTTGGAGGGATTTAGGTTTTATGGGAAGTGATTTTTATGAAACCCCCACAATTGACAGCCTGGCAAAAATGGGAATGATTTTTACTCAGGGCTATTCCTCAGCTTCAAATTGTGCTCCCAGCCGAGCTTCTATGATGACCGGGAAATGGAGCCCAAGACATGGGATTTATACAGTTGGAACTTCCGAAAGAGGCAAATCAATAGACCGAAAAATTATTCCAACAGAGAATACTACAACATTAAGTCAAGAACATCTGATCATTCCCCAAAAATTAAAGGAAGCTGGATATAAAAGTATCGCTGCAGGCAAGTGGCACCTCAGTAATTCCATCTAGCTACTATCCTCCCTATGGAAATGTCAATCTTGATTCGGAAAACGAGCAATACCTCACAGATGCCATTATGCAAAAAACCATTGCAGAGATGTCTAAGATCGAGGAGCCTTACTTTCTATACTATTCCCCATATGCAGTTCACACTCCTATCCAACCCATTCAATCATTATTGATTAAATATGAGGGGAAATCATCCCATCTGGGTCAATCGAATGCTGAATACGCAACGATGGTTGAAAACCTAGATAGAAACATCGGATTACTTTTTCAAGCTTTAAAGCAAAACCAAAAACTTGAAAATACCTTAATCATTTTTGTTTCGGACAATGGGGGACTAAAAGGAATTACGGACCAACAACCCTTGAGATCCGGTAAAGGCAGCTACTATGAAGGCGGGATAAGAGTTCCATTCTTTTTCATTTGGGATGGTAAAATTCAAAAAGCCACAAAGAATCAATCTTTGATTTCAAATCTGGATATTTTTCCAACCATCTTGGAAGCTGCAGGAATAGATCAAAAAGGTTTATCCCTCGATGGAGAAAATTTGATGCCTTTATTGGAAAGAAAAGAAGAATTAACTCAAAGGGCTCTTTTCTGGCATTTTCCAATTTATTTAGAGGCCTATCAATATGGCCAAAATGAAACCCGAGATCCTATATTTAGAACAAGGCCAGGTTCGGCGATGCGTTACGGCAATTGGAAACTTCATTATTACTTCGAAAATAATGAAGTAGAATTGTTTAATCTGGAAGATGATATTTCGGAAAGTAGTGACTTATCTACAATTTTGCCTGAGAAAAAAGATGAACTCTTGAAAATTCTGAAGGAATGGTGGGCAAAAACAGGAGCACCTATTCCAGAAACTAAGAACCCTGAATATTCTTCTCAAAACGAATAGTCTTTCAAATTTATTACCAAAACCTCCGATTCCTTTCGATATTGAAAGCTTAAACTCCTCGCATGAAAAATTATAATAAATATCTTATTCTCTTTTGCCTAAGCATTTTTTCAATTGAAGCTTTTGCCCAGGATTTTCTTCCTCCACTTCTTCCTTGGAATGGAAAAAGCAAAAGCTTGATCGTGGACTCCTCCAACCCTTGGATAACACCCAGCGAACTCACAGGCCTAACGGAAACTCCAAGCTATGAGGAAACTATGGCATGGTTAGAAAAATTAAGTGAAAGTTCTCCATACATAGCCATTAATTCAATTGGTGTCAGTGAGCAAGGAAGAGCTATACAAATGGTGATGGTTTCTAAAGATCAGGATTTTACTGCTGATGAGTTATCCACATCTAAAAAGCCATTGATTTTATTCCAAGCTGGAATTCATGCTGGTGAGATTGATGGGAAAGATGCCGGAATGATGTTGTTAAGAGATATCAACGTTGGTGATAAATTAGAGCTTTTAGATTACGCAAACCTACTCTTTATCCCAATTCTTAATGTGGATGGGCATGAGAGGAAAAGTGAGTATGGGAGAGTCAATCAACGTGGCCCTAAAGTAATGGGCTGGCGAACTAATGCCCAAAATCTGAATTTAAATCGAGATTATACTAAACTGGAAACCGCAGGAGTAAAAGCTATTGCAAAAGTTATCAACACTTATGATCCGGATCTTTATATAGATATTCATGTTACAGACGGTGCAGATTACCAATATGACGTGACTTATGGGTTTGTGGAAACGGGAGGTTATTCACCAGAAATTTCATCTTGGCTTGCTAATCAATTCAAGCCTGAAGTGGATCAGGCCTTAAGGGATCAAGGACACATTCCAGGCCCATTACTTTTCGCAGCCAATGGCCAGGATTTTACGGAAGGGAATATTGCATTTTCTTTTAGTCCAAGGTTTTCTCATACGTATGGAGATATTCGCCATTTGCCTTCCATTTTAATTGAAAATCATTCCTTAAAACCTTATGAGCAACGCGTTTTAGGAACCTATGTATTTTTAGAGCAAGCTATAAAATCTGTAGGGGACCATTTCAGTGAGCTTCAAAAAGCCATTTCCTCAGATCAGGACCAATCCATGGAGTCCGTCATCGTGAAATATGGCTTCCGTGATACTCCTGCAGACTCTGTAGAATTTTTGGGTATTAGATCAGAGAAGATCACCTCGGATCTTACTGGAAATGAGTTTGTAGATTGGAAGGGGGAGGCAATCACACAAATTGTTCCCAGTATATTAATGGATAAGCCCGTCTCATCGGTTCCTGTTCCCAAAGCGTATTGGATTCCAGCAGAATGGCCTGAAGTGATCCAAAAGATCAAAGAGCATGGAATTGAAATGGAAGTTTTAGAAGAAGCCAAAGAGGTAAATCTGGAATTTTCTAAAGTGACCGAGTTCAAAATGGTCAGCCAACCATATGAAGGAAAGATGCGATTTCAATCCTTTGATTCAGAAAAAGAATATCGAAAAGTATGGATGCAGCCAGGATCTGTTCGTGTGCAAACAAAGCAAGCCTTAGGCGAACTTGCCGTTATTTTAATGGAACCTGAGTCCGTAGACAGCTTTTTTCAGTGGGGATATTTCAATACGATTTTGTCACAAACTGAGTATATGGAGACCTATGTCATGGAGCCGATGGCTAAACAAATGCTTAAAAATGATCCGGATCTACAAAAGAGATTTGAGGAAGAAAAGGCGAAAGATGAAACATTTGCCAAATCTCCAAGAAGAATTTATCGATGGTTTTATGAACAGACACAATATATCGATCAGAACTGGAAAGTAATTCCGGTGGGAAGAGAATGGTAGTACTTTGAATAATAAAGAGTCGGATTTTTATTTAAATTGAAAATTAATCCAAAATCCATGCGACTAAAAAAAGTTTTAATTGTTGTAGGCTCTTTATTGCTATTGTTTTTTGTTGCCATCACAGTTTTAAAGTCCTGGGTGGAAAACAAGTTTGAAGGCACCATCAATAGTAATCCGGAAAGGAAATACGATTTAACATTTGATGATTTAAGCTTAAGTTTTTTTCAAGGAAATATTGAACTACTAAGTCTCAAAATCACTCCTTTAAATTCTGATAGTGCTTCCACCATTATCAATGGCAGTGTTCAAAAAGCCTCTTTAGAGGGAATCAGCTTTCTGTCCTATCTTTTTTCAAAAGAAATTTCTATTAAAAATTTAAGTTTTATCAATCCAAAATTCACTCTTATACACCAAGACTTTCCTAAAAAACACAGCGAAAACTCCAAACCATTCCAAAGTATATTTAAAGACATCATTTCTCGAGGTGAGATAATGAACTTTTCCCTTATCGGTGGAGAAGGAAGTATTTATTATCAAGATACCTCAAATACTTTAGGATCATTTAGAGAACTGAGAATCCTAGCTTCTGGGTTGGAAACTGATTCGGTTTTGGTAAGCAGAGCTATTCCTTTCCAACTTGAAAATATAGAAATAGGAATCAAAGACTTGATTTACAAATTATCAGAAGATCAGGTCCTTTCTTTGGGTTCATACGATTTTAATTTTGAAAAAGGTGAAATGGATCTTCATCAGTTAAGTCTTAAATTAAACTTGGACTGGAAGGAACTTGCAAAAAAACATTCCCAGCAGGAGGAAATCATGGAATTTGACATTGGTCATCTCGGGTTAAGAGGGATTAGTACTGACAGTAGATTTTATGATTCCCTTATGGTAATTAGTAGATCTATAGAAATCGATAGTTTAGATTTCTACATTTCAAAGGATAAAAACCGTCCAGAAAAGGCAAAGGAAATCAAGAAAGACTTTTCATATTTATTAGAGGCCCTGGAGTTTCCAATTGAGGTTGACTCCTTTAGAATTAAAAATTCCAAAATTACTTATTCAGAAATTGGTAAAGGGAAAACCGACCCAGGGAAAATTACCTTAACGGAAATCAGTGGATTAATCATGAATTTATCTTCCATCGAAGAGGTCCAAAAAGAAAAAAGTCTCATGGTTCAAGTTTCTGCAATTTTTGATGATTCAGGAAAATTAAACCTAGACGTTCAAGAAAATTATTTTGAAAGAAAATGGAATGCGGACCTAACATTAGAAAATATGGACATGCGAAGGTTGAATCAAACCGTAAATCATTTGGCAGGAATATCTATCGAATCTGGAAATATCCAAAAGCTTCATTTGAATATGGAAGCAAATGCCAATTCATCTGACAATCATTTTTTAATGCAATACAAAGATCTGAAAATGGAACTTCTTAACGCAGAAGATCACAAAAAAGGCTTCCTTAGTACCATAGCAAATCTTGCTATCCACAAACAACACCAGCCTGGTGATAAGCATTATCAGGAATTATCATACTCGACTACAAGAGATCATTACAAAGGACCTATTAATCTTATCTGGCTTAGTGCCAAAGATGGACTTTTGGCAACTATCCCTACTGGTCTTGCTCACAAACTTATGCCTCACTCAAAAGAAAGTAAGACGGAAAAGAAAGAGGAAAGGGTTGAAAAAAGGGAAGAGCGTAAAACCTCTAAGAAAGAGAAATCTAATAATTGAATTAAAAGCATTTTTGATAACTTCTAAGACTTTATAAAAAATCCTGGCTCTCAGAGAATTTTTATAGAAAACTTGAGTCAATCCTTTTTACACTTCAGTATCCAAATCTTACACTTCAGTCAGATTCAATTTTTATAGTGGATTACACCCTTCATATTTGGTTTATATCTGAACTAAAATGAAAACCAAGGCAATTTTATTTATCTACTTTCTTCTTTTAAACGGTGCGACCTTTGGCCAAACCGTAGTAAGTGGCAAAGTGCTTGACGAAAAAGGTTTAGGGCTGCCTGGTGTAAATGTTTTTATTAAAGGGAGCTATGACGGTGCCAGCAGTACTATTGATGGCATATTCAAATTCAGTACTTCAGAGAAAGATTTTCAGATTATGGTTTTTCAGTTCCTAGGCTACAAGACAAAAGAACTGGCCATCTCTCTTTCTGAAAATACACTCGAATTGCCAACTATTATATTGACAGAGGAGATCACGGAAATGAATGCCGTGACTATTTCTGCCGGTGCCATGGAAGCATCTGATGAAAGCAAATCTGTAATCCTGCGACCACTGGATATCGTGACCACACCTAGTGCAATGGGGGATATTATGGGAGCTTTCCAAACACTCCCAGGAACCAGCACAGTGGGTAATGACGGAAGGTTGTTCGTTAGAGGAGGTGATGCCAGCGAGGTAGGAATTTATATAGATGGGATGAAAGTAGGCAATGCCTATGGAACTACAGCAGGAAATGTTCCTACTCGTACTCGATTCAATCCAAACCTTTTTAAAGGAACATTTTTCAGTACCGGAGGCTATTCTGCAGAATATGGTCAGGCTCTATCTTCAGCATTGGCACTAAATACAAAAGACCTATCGATACGCAGCCAAGGAGATCTCAGCTTGATGACTATCGGCGGTGGATACTCTCATACACTCGCCAATGAAAAACAAAGTATTACCGCAAGTGCAAACTACTTCAACTTGGGTCCATATCAAGGTTTGATCAAACAAGAGATAGATTTTGAAGCTGCCCCAAATGGTTGGGATGTTGAACTAGCCGCTCAAAAGAAATTAGGAAAAAATGGATTGCTCAAAGTGATGGCTAGGACAGAGTCAGGTGGTATGAGCCTTTGGCAACCACTCCCTGGAACTGATAGAAAAGTACTCGTTGACCTAAAAAATGATTACAGCTATTTACAGGCTAATTGGAGAACGATTTTAAAGAATGACTGGACAGTATTTACTGGAATATCCTATTCAAAAAATCTGGATAATATAGCATATGACAGTCTGATGGTTGAGCGGAGCAATGAGCTTCTCCACTTGAAGGGAACTTCCATCAAGGACTTTACAGATCAACTTTCAGCAAAATTTGGAGTTGAACACTTTATTCATCCCTTTTCAGAAACTTTAGTCAAAGAAGGCTGGGTTCGAAATTATAAGGATCATGAATCTTATTTATTTACAGAATGGGATTTCTACCTAAACAAGGATTTGGTTTTCCGTGGTGGGCTGAGAGCCGGAACAAGCTCAGTTTCTAAAGAAAATTGGCTGGATCCAAGATTCTCTGTAGCCTACCAACTAAACGAAAAAGGGAAATTATCCTTTGCAGCAGGTAGCTTTCATCAGTTGCCTATCGAAAACTTCCGTGTTTTGAACACAAATCTTCAAAACTCAGAATCAAATCACCTCATTCTAAATTATCTGTTTTCAAAAGAGGGATTTACATTTAGAGCAGAAACCTTTTATAAGTCCTATGATCAACTGGTAACGTTTGATGGACTTCCTGATAATCCAGAGGAACTCAAAAATGAGGGATCCGGATTCGCGAAAGGAATTGATTTTTTCTTCAGAGATCGTCAAACCTTTAAAAACACGGACTATTGGATCACCTATAGTTTCGTGGATAGCAAAAGAAGTTTTAATCAATTTCAAAACCAGGTTCAACCCAGTTTCGCTCCTAAGCACAACCTCTCTATTGTGGTAAAGCACTTTATCGTGCCCCTTAAATCTCAATTAGGAGCTTCTTTTGCCTATAATGATGGCTATACATTCACGAATCCAAATTTGGATAACTCTGAGATGAATTCTAAAACAAAAAGCTTTCAAAACCTGAGCCTTTCCTGGAGCTACTTACCGAAGCCAAATCTCATCATTCATTTAGCATGTACAAATGTATTGGGCAGAGACAATGTATTCGGATACACTTTCAGTCCAAAATCTAATTCTCAAGGAATTTTTGAGTCAATTCCTCAAGGACAAGTGGCTCCCAGATTTTTATTCTTAGGGATTTTCCTAACGCTTTCTAAAGACAAAACAGCAAATAATTTAAACAACCTATAAATACTACTAACATGAAAAAGACAATTTTAACTATCGCACTTGCCTTCATTTGGATTTCATTTGCAAAAGCTGTAGATCCTGCATATGAAGCTGCAATGCAGAAGCAAATCAAGGCTATGAAATCTATTCCGAATCTTGAAACTTCACAACAAGTAACCAATGGGTTTATCCGAATTTCGGAAGCAAAAAACGAAGAATGGCTTCCTCTCTATTATGCAGCCTATAATCAAATCATAGCAGCATTTCGTTTTGAAGTAGATAAAGATCAGTATTTCAATCAGGCTTTGGATCTAATTACTAAGGCAAATCAAATAGCTCCCGAAAACTCGGAAATCACGGCACTTCATGGATTTGCAATCATGGGAAAATTAAGCGTTGACCCGGCATCAAGAGGCCAGGAAATGAGTCCAAAGGCAATGCAGCTTTTCGGAAAAGCAATCAACTTGGACAGAGAGAATCCCAGAGCAGTAACTTTAATGGCGCAAATGGAGCTAGGAATGGCTCAGTTTTTTGGTTCTGGTCCTGAGAAAGCTTGTGGAATGGCAAGAATGGGATTAGATCTTTTTAAGAAAGAAGAGGCAAAAATTACAGATTCTTATATCCTTCCTACCTGGGGAAAAGAAAATGCTGAAGCAGTTTTAAAAAGTTGTGAATAATTTAATTTGATACAATTTAGATTGCTCTAATTTTTATCTTTTCACTTGAGATGGTAACAATTGGGGCATTTTAATTTATTTTCACTCTATGGAATGTAATTCACAGGAATCAATTTTTAAAATACAGTCCGGTATTTGGAGAACTTTCTCCAAATTCATGCTAATCAATTTTGGCATTGCTCTTACTTTAATGATTCTTTTTTGCCCTTCATGTTTTTTAAGTTGGAATGGAATCATAAACATAATCCCGGATTTCCTTTATGCATTAGCTATTACCATAGCTATGAGTTACGGGGGAAATGTCGTAGAAAACTATTATGACAGTAGAGTTTCTTGGATAAAGCATCCAGTAAAGAGATTGTTATTTACCGGAGTCACCTATTTGAGCTATGCTTTTGTAGTAGCATTTATTATCGTTTTCATATTCTCTTTGCTTACCGATCAAATAGAAATAGAAAGTATTCCTTGGTTGCTTCTTGCAAAAATTTCTTTACAACCAATGATTATTGCTTTAATAATCATGGCGATTTTTACTACGAGAAGTTGGTTGATGGAATGGAGAAAATCAGCTATTGAAGCAGAAAAATTAAAATCAGAAAAATTAGCAAGTCAATATCAGGGATTGAAAGATCAATTAAACCCGCACTTTTTATTCAATTCATTAAATGCACTTTCCAATTTAGTCTATGAGGACGCTGATCGCTCTGCAGCATTTATTCAAAAATTATCCAAGATATACAGGTATGTTTTAGACGTTCAAAATGAAGAAATAGTAGAACTCGAAAAAGAAGTCTCCTTTGCCAAAAACTATCTGGAATTGCAGAAAATTAGGTTTGAAGATAGTCTTGAATTTAAAATTGAACTCACCAATACTTCTGAAGTTTTTCTTCCTCCACTTTCTCTTCAACTTTTATTAGAGAATGCTATCAAACATAATATTGCAAGTCAGGAAAACCCTTTATTTATAAATATCCTTCAAAAAGGTGAAGAACTCTGGGTTAGTAATACATTTCAACCTAAATCCAGCAAAGATGAACCCTCTAAAGGGATTGGATTAGAAAACATCCGACTGAGATATCAGCATTTGAGTCAAAAGAAAATTACTGTCACCGTTACAGAAAATGAATATCTAGTCCAACTCCCATTGTTAAAGTTATCATCATGAGAATTTTATTAATAGAGGATGAAAAACCGGCAGTAAAAAGACTTCTTAAATTGTTAGAGGATTATTTTCCGAAGTCAGAATTTATTTCAGATTTGGACACTGTGAAAAAGTCTATCAACTGGTTTCAATCACATACAGCACCGGATCTAATCTTTTGTGACATCCAATTAGCAGATGGAATAAGTTTTGAAATCTTTGAAACTATTAAACTATCCACACCCATTATTTTTACTACAGCATATGACCAATACGCGATAAAGGCATTTCAAGTCAATGCGATAGACTATTTACTAAAACCAATAGATCCAGAAGAATTAAAAAGAGCAATTGAAAAATTCAAGCAGCAAAATCTAAACCCGAATTTAGATTTATCATTACTTCAAAAACTTATTTCTTCAGAAAAACAAACTTATAAAAATCGCTTTTTGGTTAAGTTTGGAGAAAAAATTCAAAGTATTTCTGCAAAGGAAATTGCCTTCTTTTTCAGCGAGGAAAGAGTAACCTTTTTACAAACCGAGGAAGGGAAAAAATATGTTTTAGATTCAACTTTAGAGCAGGTAGAATCACAAGTAGATCCTAGCCAATTTTTTCGGATTAATAGAAAATACCTTTGTTCCTACCAATCTATTTCAGATATTTTTACTTATTCCAACAGTCGACTAAAAATCAAATTGCAAAACTGCCAAGACGAAGATATCTTGATAAGCAGAGAAAAGGTATCAGATTTTAAAAATTGGTTGGATGGCTAAAACCTAAACTATGGAAGAAAAGAATTTAGACTTGGAGCGTAGGCAAGAACAGCTGACTTGGCTAGAAAATCTTCAAAGGAATAGTTGGGAACCCGAAGTGATTATCTCAGGTATTACGCTAGCGTTTCTTTTTGCTTTTCCTTCCAAAATATATGCCTTTTCTGCTACGTTAGTCCAGGAGTATGGACTTCATTTTATTGGGGCAATGCTAGTACTTCTCTATTTAAGTGCAGTAATCAGTGTATTTAAAATATTTTTTGTTGTCCATTTGGTTCTAAGATTCATTTGGGCAGGTTTGTTAGGACTTAGCTATGCTTTTCCAAATGGTGTTATTAAAGAAAACCTATTCAAAATATCCCAGCATTATGAATATCTAAAACCTTCTGAAATGGTTTTGAAGATGGAAAGAATATGTAGTATGACCTTTGCGTACCCTATTTCTCTTGTGTTTGTTATTTTGGTTTTCACCTCCTATTTAGGGGTTTTATTATTAATTTATCTTTACCTGAACATCAGCTTTTTCATCATTTATTTAATTTTTATAGCCAGCATTTTAATTTTTTTGGTAATTGTCCTTATTGGCAAAAAAACTAAGTTGAAGCAAAAATCTTCAAAAACTATAATGACCTCTGTCGGGGTAATTTATCAAAGTAATTTAGGCAAGTGGTTCAGCTTATTGTATGGGCTTGGGATCTTCATCCTCTCCTCTCCTCTTATTTTTAATGATGTAAGGGATTTTTCTTTATTTTTCAATGAAACAGATCTATTGGAAAATGAGCTAAAATGGCCAACAAAAGAACTTTCTTATTCGGAATTTCAAAATGAAAATAATCGATATCCCCGAGCCTTTTTATCTACAGAAATAGTAAAAGGAGATGTTCTTCATTTAGGTATCGCTAGGTATGAGGGTGATGATAAGTACTTGAAAGATTTAAATTCAAATTTTATGAAGGGACTGGATTCCTTGGGCTGGCACTCTCTTGAAGAAACTCCAGATCTTTATCGCTTTTTTATTAACAAAGAAGAATTGAGCCCGGGGGGTTGGAGAAGAAACCGAATTCATGTTACGAACCAGAAGGTATATGAAACAACCTTTGATGTTTCACATTTAGCACCTGGAAATTATAATATATTCATTGAGAAAGTCATGGTCAATTATGGCTTGTTTTCCAATACTCCAACTGATATCCGGCATCGGAAAAAATGGGATGAGATTTCATTTATCAAGGAATAAACTTTTTGGTTAACTTTTTTTTGTTTTATGAAAACTCTGTCTTCAAAAATGAAACCTATTTCTCTTTTTCTTTCACTTACTTTTTATATAGCAATTTCCTGCTCCCCAAAGCCAAAGCATGAAGTTCAAGTTTTCGATTTGAGTGAATTAATCTTAGACACCCTGTATTTGGAAAAAGACACAGTTACAAAATCTCTCGGGAGCAATTTTAACTTTATAGCAAATGAAGAAGGTGAATTTCTGCTTACCTCAATCCAGCATAGGTTTCTTAAATACAGTTATCCCGAAGGCAGACTTATTCGTGATCAATTCTATTTTAATGAAGGACCTGATGGAATTGGGAACTTTTTGCAAGTCAATTTCACGGATGATTCTTCTTCTTGGTTTGTTTCTTATCAGAAACTCATAAGAGCCGATCATTTTGGAAAAGTTTTAATGCGATTTGATTTGCCTGAGGGGGCTGAAGAAAGATTGGCGATCAATTATAATACGCTTACGGGAACTAAAGCCTTGAACATTGGTGAAAAAGTGTTTATTCCAGATGTACCTTTTGTTTTAAAAGAGTCATTACTAGACTACGAAGATTGGATTCTTGAGTTTGATCCGATAGATAGTTCTATCAATTATATTAAGTTTAAATATCCTATTAAATACAAAGAATTCGTAGATGACCCAAACTTCGCCAGTTACCAAAATGGCTACAATAAAACTGAAAAGCTTCACCTAATTTCTTTTCCTGCAGACGATTCTTTATTGGTTATCTCACCTCAATCGAAGAAATGGGTTTTTTCAGGAGTTGAAGATTCCATGGAGTTTTTAGTAGGAAAAACTGAACAAAGAGGTGAATACACCGCATTCCTTCCAAATTATAACAGCAGTAAATATACATGGGTAGATTATGATCCTAGGTCTCAAGTATATCTTCGAGAAGC
>NZ_JAHEBC010000358.1 GCF_024642405.1 Algoriphagus sp.
TGAGCAACCCGAAGCAACTTTTGACCTCAGCAAAACTTTGGAAGGTCAGGTAAAATCAGCTAAAAGGAAGTTCACAAAAGACAGCCCCAGCTCTATAACAATTGAGGATGAAATTGAACTCTCCGAAAACACGCAACTCATCACTTGGCAAATGATGACCTTAGCTGATGTAGAATTAACTGAGGACGGCGCAATTTTGAAGCAAGACGGTAAAACCCTTCATCTTCAAAACCTCTCTCATCCTGAAATCATGATTTCTGTCGTATCACTTGATCCGGCTCCATTGGAGCTTGACCGACAAATTGAAGATCTCAAGAGAATTGAAATTAGAATTCCAGCCTGGACTATAAAGGGAGAACTAACAAAAATTAAAGTGAGGTTGGCAGGAGAATAGAAAGGATAACAATCAATAGAAATCTTGAATAAACGGACGGACTATGAAGCGATTTAATAAAAATCAACTTAGGACATTGATCGTCTTGCTTTCATTGGTCACATGTTTTCCTTTGACTGGAAATTCGCAGCAGAAGCTTCCTACAAAATTAAAAACTAGTCTAAATGCTTATTCATTTAATGTCCCATTGATGAAAGGGGAAATGAATTTGGACGACCTGTTGGAATATTGTGCCGCCAACCAGTTTGATGCAGTTGATATTACCGCCTACTATTTCCCGGGCTACCCAGAAGTGCCATCGGATGAGTATTTATACCATATCAAACAGAAAGCTTTTCTTCTTGGATTGGAAATTAGCGGGACGGGAGTTAGAAATGATTTTACCGATCCAGATCCCGCCAAGCGAAAGGCCAGTGTGGAATTGGTTAAAAACTGGATTTTGGCAGCAGAAAAGCTCGGAGCTCCAGTTATTCGGGTTTTCTCTGGAACTGCCGACGTAAGCCATTTACCAAGAAAACAAGTAATTGAATATATGGTGGCGGACCTCAAGGAATGCGTTGAATTCGGAAAAGCTCATGGGGTGATAGTCGCTATACAAAATCACCATGATTTTCTCAAAACTGCCGATGAGACCATAGATATTATTAACCGCGTGGACTCAGATTGGTTTGGACTGATTCTGGATATTGGCAGCTTTCGAAATGATGCTTACCAGGAAATAGAAAAGGCAATTCCATACGCGGTCAGTTGGCAGCTGAAAGAAAACTTGTATCTGAATGGCGTAGAGCAAAAAACTGATGTTGCCAAAGTCATGTCCTTAATTAAGAAATCCAGCTACCGTGGATATATACCTATTGAGACATTGGGTGAAGGTGATCCAAAAGAGAAAGTCAAAATTTTCTTGAGTGAAATACGGGAGCTAATAAAATAATATAGAGATATAAAAATATTATGGTAACCTTTCTCTGGACACTTATTTTAAAATAAATTCATTTTTTTGAACTCATTTTGTCTCATTTCAAATGATTGAAATAAATTAAAAACTGAAATTCCTATCATGACCCGATAATCTATTTATTTTCCTTCTTAGTCAAACGGCTAAAATAATCGCCTAAATGTGTATTTTAACTTCTCGATTTAAGCTAAAAGCCCTTAAAAGCTTTAAACCCAAGCTTAACGATAACGAACCCAAAATATTTAAATGAGAAAGCCACAGCTCTCCTTTTCCCAAATTATCAACATGAATGTTGGTTTTTTTGGGATTCAATATAGTTTCGGATTACAGCAAAGCGCAGTAAACCCGATTTACGATATGCTTGGGGCCGCCCCAGATGAAATCCCGATTTTGAATTTAGCAGGCCCGATGACCGGGCTACTCATTCAACCGATCATCGGTGCACTCAGTGATAGTACTTGGAGTCCCAGATTTGGAAGAAGAAAGCCATTCTTTTTCATCGGTGCTTTGATGTGTAGTATCTGTTTATTCTTTTATCCATTCAGTAGCTCCCTTTGGATGGCGGCAGGATTACTTTGGGTTTTGGATGCAGCAAATAACACTGCAATGGAACCATACCGTGCGCTGATTGCTGATGTACTTCCAGAAGAACAATATAGCAAAGGATTTTTGACTCAAAGTTTTTTTACTGGTTTAGGGATTACCTTGGCCAATGTCTCTCTTTTCGTATTTCAAAAATACATACCAGGTGTAGCTGGTTCGCTTCCAATCTGGGTCTATGCTTCCTTTTTCTTAGGAACTGTCTGTTCAATTGGTTCGGTAGTATGGAGTATGTCCAAAACCCCTGAATATCCCCCATCGGAAGAAGAATTAGTCGTGTTAAATGAAAGAAACAAAGGAATGCCTCACCCTGCAATCCAGTTTTTCCTTTCCATCTTAACCACTTTAATAGCTTATCTAGCTCTTTTTATATTAATCATCCCAGCGATTTTTGACAGAAAAATCATTCGAAGGACCATTCATTGGGCAGAAAACCATCCAACCATGAAAGTGGTTTTTGCCCAAAACCTAGAAATTATTGAGGCGCTCACCCAAATGCCCTCTGTCATGTGGAAATTAGCTTTGGTTTACCTATTCCAATGGTATGCTCTATTCTGTTATTGGCAGAATGCTGCCAAAAGCATTGCACAGTCTGTCTGGAATACAACTCCCTTAGAAAATAAGACTCTCTATGAGGAAGCTGTGGGATGGACAGGATTGGTAAATGGCTGGTATAACATCGTCACTTTTCTTTCGGCCTTCTTTTTAGCTAGGATGGCAACCAAATTCGGACCAAAGAAAGTCCATTTTATCTGCTTGCTAATGGCAGGAGTTGCTCTTTTAGCTTTTCCTCTCATTGAAAACAAATACCTTTTATTTGCACCTATGACAGGTTTTGGGATCGCATGGGCGAGCATGATGGGTGTTCCGTATCTTTTGGTAGTCAATGAAATCCCCAAAGAACGATACGGAGTTTATATGGGGATCATCAACATGATGATTGTGATACCGATGATATTGCAGACTCTAAGTTTTGGATTTATTTCAAAGACTTTTCTCAATAATAATCCTGGAACAGCAATTTCATTTGCAGGGATTTTATTATTAATCGGCGCTCTTGCTGTTTTAAGAATCAAAGAAAACACCAACGTCATAGAATCTCCAACTTTAGGGGGTGGAGGACATTAATATTCAATTGAAACAAAAAGCATGTTTTTACTGGACAAAGCAGCAAATGATTTTGCTATCGATATTCTAACCAAAAACGGATTTTCAAAAAACGGAAAAGACAAAGAATTGTTCTTTAGGTTAAGTAACTCCATTGATACAATTGCAGAACTATTTGGGAAGGTATATGGGCAAAGTGAAAAAGCAAATTTCTTTTTTGAAAGGTTGATTTTACAGCTGGCTAAAGCAAGTCAGGAACGCGCTAAAGATTTAAAAGAAAGGGATTCAGAAAAGAAAAAGAAAGGAATCTGGTTTCTCTCCAATGAACTCACAGGTATGAGCTTATATGTAGATCGATTTAGTGGGGACCTGAAAAGCATGAATTCAAAGTTGGATTACCTGGAAGAACTCGGGGTAAACTTTTTGCATTTAATGCCACTATTTGAGAGTCCAGAAAATGAAAGCGACGGAGGTTATGCTGTTTCCAATTTCAGGAAAGTTGATAAAAGATTTGGGAGTTTAGATGATCTGAAAAAACTTAGAAAAGAGATGCAGTCAAAAAATATGTATCTCATGCTTGACATAGTTTTAAACCATACCTCTCATCAACACGAATGGGCCGAAAAAGCCAAGAAAGGGGATCCTGAATTTCAGGATTTTTATTACATGTATGATAATAAATGGATCCCAAATCAATATGAGGCCACTATGCCGGATATATTCCCTGAGAGTTCACCGGGAAATTTCACTTGGG
>NZ_JAHEBC010000001.1 GCF_024642405.1 Algoriphagus sp.
TCCTTGGACAAATACGAATCCATGTTTAGCAAAATACGCTGGAACAGGTTCTTTAAAGGAATAGAATAAATTAAGGCCGGAAAAAATTCCGGCCTTAATTATTACCATTCTATTGGGCTTAAACCTTTTGAAATCAAGTATTCATTTGATTTGGAAAAATGACGACAACCTAAAAACCCCCTATGGGCCGAAAGTGGGCTTGGATGTGGTGCTTTTAAAACATGATGCTTGGAAGCATCGATCAATTCAGCCTTTTTTTGTGCAAATGCTCCCCATAGCATAAAAACCACATTGTTTCTCTCCTTACTTATAGTTTTAATAACCTCATCTGTAAATTCTTCCCAGCCCTTTTTTTGATGTGAACCAGCTTGATGTGCCCTAACAGTCAAAGTCGCATTAAGTAAAAAGACTCCCTGATCAGCCCACCTGGTTAAATCACCATTTGGGGGCAAGTCTTTCCCCAAATCAGATTTAATTTCTTTGAATATATTCAGTAAACTCGGAGGAAAAGGAATCCCGGGCTTTACCGAAAAAGAAAGGCCATGGGCTTGGCCAGGTCCATGATAAGGGTCTTGGCCTAAAATCACAATCTTGACTTTATCGAATGGGCAATGCTTAAATGCATTAAAAATATTTTTCCCTTCCGGGAAAATCTTTTCTTTAGAATATTCGTCTTTTACAAATGAAACTAATTTAGAGAAAGAATCCTGCTGAAATGCTTGGGTTAATACATTCTTCCAACTTGGTTCTATTTTTACATTCATAGTTAACTATATTGATTATCTAATTTTCAATTGTATATTTATATCCTTTTAACTGATGAAATTATGGTTACTGCTATTACAGAAGGAATTCAAGTAAGTGTTGAAGTTACCTATCAGGCTGAATTCTCCAGTCCTCAGCAACACCATTATGTATTCACTTACAAA
The DNA here is from genome assembly GCF_024642405.1 of Algoriphagus sp. GTDB lineage: Bacteria > Bacteroidota > Bacteroidia > Cytophagales > Cyclobacteriaceae > Algoriphagus. The sequence goes on from NZ_JAHEBC010000001.1 coordinate 930, forward strand.
GTAACAATTCATAACAAAAGCCCACATACTGTTCAGTTATTACGAAGAAGATGGGAAATTTTTGATGCTGCAGAATCAATAAAAATTGTTGAGGGTGATGGAGTGGTAGGCCAACAACCAATTTTAGAAAAAGGTGAATCCCATAGTTATGTTTCAGGATGTAATTTAAAATCAGGTCTTGGGAAAATGAAGGGCGCTTATTTCATGGAGAAATTAAACGACAGGAAACGCATAGAAGTTGAAGTTCCCGAATTTCAAATGATTGCAAATATTTTCCATAATTAATTTGCTTAAAAAACTTTTTCCTCTTTTTGCTTATTTAAAATATTGGGTAATAAAAGAAGATAGTTACTCTCTTCAGTCTCCATTAGTTTTCAAAATTTATCAAGATTTAATTGAATTCATTAAATCTCCAAATCTTTCTGTCGGCGAAATTGAAGATTACAGAAAAACTTTGGTGGATTCAACAAAGGAAATTGAAGTTTTGGATCTAGGTGCAGGGTCAAAAAAAGTAAATTCCCGAAAAAGAAAGATCGCTGATATTACTAAGTTCAGTACAAGTCCAAAAAAGTTTGCTCTATTATATCAGTATTTTTGTCAACTGACACCAGCCATAACTGTATTTGAACTTGGGACTTGTGTGGGGATTACAACACGCTATTTATCTCAAAAAACTAAGGGAACCTTATATACTTTTGAAGGATCACAGGAAATCCAAAATGTGGCAAAACCTAATTCAGGATATGAAAATATTCAATTTATTTTGGGTGATATATCCGAGACACTCCCTATAATCCTTTCTAAAGTTAAAGGAGTAGATTTTACTTTGATAGATGCAAATCACACCTATTTTGGAACACTAAAGTATTTTGAACTGATTTTAGAGAAAGTAAATAAAAACTCAATAATTGTAATTGGAGATATACACTGGTCTAAAGAAATGGAAAAAGCATGGGAAAAAATTAAGACCAACCCCAATGTAAAAATGAGTATGGATTTTTATGAATGTGGAGTATTATTTTTTGATTCATCATTCATAAAGTCTGAATATATCTTAGACTTTTGATTTTATCGCCTGAAAAAAAAATTCAGCCCCAGCTCTTTCAGGTATGGAGTTATAACAATTGGTAATTGATAATTCGTGAAACTTTTCTTCAAATAAAGACTGATACTCCTTCAGAGAACCTCCAAAGGGAGGCCCATCCTTATCAAACACCCTATTGAATAATAAACCGACTAATTTTCCTCCAGGCTTAAGTAATTCAATCATTTTACTAACATACTTAGGTCTTAGGGAAGGATCGAGCGCACAAAAAAAGGTTTGTTCCAGAATTAAGTCATAATTTTTGTTGTGGTAGAAAAAATCCTCATGATGGATATTCGAGTCCGGAAACTCTGGGGACTTCAATTTAAATCTTCTTAATGGCTCAGAAGAAAAGTCGAGAATATTAACATTTTTAAATCCACAATTAAAAGCATATAAGGCTTCATATCCATTACCAGCACCAGGTATCAGAATTTCAACTTCTTTTTTTTCAATTTGGTCTAAAAATTGCACAATAGGAGTAGAAGGATATCCAATATCCCAGCCAGTTTGACCAAACTTATATCGATTAGACCAGTAGTTTTCGTCAAAAACAGTCATTTAACAACAGCTATTTCAAAATTATGAGCACAAATTTCGAGTCAGGAGCAAACCCAAAGAAAGAGCAAGGTAAAAATATAATTATTATTGTTCTTGTACTTTTAGTGATAATCAGTGGAATAAAATTATATACTGATTATGTGGACCGAAGTAAAAAGACGAAAGAGATTCTACTTTTATCCACTGAAAACAATGAGTTAAATAAACGATTAGACTCTGTAACCTACCAACTCGATTTAAGGATTCAAGAAATTGAAAAATTAGGTGGAGACATTGAGGCACTCGAGGAAGTAAGAGACCAACTTATTGCCGAAAGAAATACTTCAAGACAAAGAAGTGCTAATGAAATAGCTGCGCTGAATGAAAAAATAAGAAGTTATAGCGGGTTGATCGAAGAAAAAGATCAGGAAATATTAGAACTGCGTGCTATGAACCAACAGCTGTTTGCTGAAAATCAAGATTTGAAAACTACTCAGGCAGAAATAGAAGAGGAAGTAGCACAATTGAATATTCAAAAAGAAGATTTACAAGCGAAAGTAAATATTGCAGCAATGCTCAAAGCCGACAATATTAATATTGCTGCTGTAAACTCCAGAGGAAAAGAGAGGATTGAAACCACGAAAGATTTTAGAAATCGACAAATTGAAAGAATTAAAGTAAGCTTTTCTTTTGCAGATAATAAAGTAGCTGAAAAAGGCCCAAGAAATGTATACGTACAGGTTTTAGCTCCTAATTCTCAACCAATTTTTGATGTGGCTAAAGGATCCGGTACATTTATGATGGACGGAGTTGAAGAATTTTACACTGTAAGGCAGGATATAATCTTTGATAACACGGAACAGGAATTGACCTTTTATTATGAAAAAGGTTCTGATTATAGTTCAGGCATTCATGAAGTCCGAATTTTTGTTGATAATTATCAAATTGGTTCAAAAACATTCTCAGTAAAATAAAAAAAGACCTCCACAAGGAGGTTTTTTTATGGATTTAACTTTTTCATTTAAACATACTCTAGGATTAAAGCATGATTTCCCCTACTTTTGCGGTCTGTTTATTAAATTCCTTAAACACATTTAAAAATGTTCCAAAGAAATTACGAGACGGTATTCATTTTAACTCCCGTTTTGTCTGATGTTCAGATGAAGGATACCGTAGACAAGTTTGTGAACTTGCTAAAAGAAGAGGGGGCAGATGTTATTAATGTGGAAAACTGGGGTCTAAAGAAGATGGCATACAACATCGAGAAGAAGACTACAGGTTTTTATGTTTTGGTTGAGTTCAAGGCCGATCCAACAATCATCCGCAAATTCGAATTAGAATTTAGAAGAGATGAAAAAGTGATGAGATTCTTGACTACTGTTTTGGAAAAGCATGGTATTGCTTATGCCGAAAGAAGAAGAAAAGGAGAGTTTAACAAAAAATCTGAAGCTAAGGAGGAAGCCACAAAATGACACTTATAAACGAGCCAATCAATAGAGGCGAAATCAGAAAAAAGTATTGCCGATTCAAGAAGCATGGTATTAAGTACATTGATTACAAGGACCCTAACTTCTTGTTAAAATTTGTAAATGAGCAAGGTAAAATTCTTCCTAGAAGACTTACTGGTAACTCTGCAAAGTACCAGAAGAAAGTTGCAAATGCCATCAAAAAAGCAAGACATTTGGCTTTGTTGCCATTCGTAACCGATGGTTTGAAATAATTCGGTCTTGTATCGTCCAATCAAAAAAGATCATTACAAATGGAAATCATTCTAAAAACAGACATCAAAGGTCTTGGCTATAAAAACGACTTGGTTGAAGTAAAGCCTGGTTATGGAAGAAACTACCTTATCCCTCAAGGATATGCAGTTTTAGCTACTGGCTCAAACAAGAAAATTCTTGCCGAGAATATCAAGCAAGCTGCTCACAAAGCAGAAAAAATTAAAACTGAAGCTGAAAATATTGCGGAGAAATTACAAGCCTTAACGCTTGAGATCAAAGCTAAAATCGGTGAATCAGGTAAAATCTTCGGAAAAGTTACTACACTTCAGATTGCAGATGCTCTTGCATCAAATGGAATCGACATAGACAGAAAGAAAATCTCTATCAATGTACCTGTTGATGGTGCTGGAGAATTCGCTGCTGAAGTTGATTTGCATAGAGAAGTTAAAACAGAAGTTAAATTTGTAGTTGTTGGCGAGTAAGCCTTAATACAAATTCAAAATAAAAAGCTCACCAAATGGTGAGCTTTTCTTTTTTCTTAATTTAGAGACTTTTCGAAATCTTCAATAAGTTTTTTGGAGACTGATCTGCTATTTTTTTCTCTTTCCTCTTTAAATAAGGCGATAGCCTCTTGAGACTTTTCGATTACTCCAACTGGGTTGTTATCGTTTTTAAAACTCACCCAGCACCAGGAAAGCTCGGCTGCTAAAGAGTCACCAAGTTTTAATTTCTCAAGCTTCTGAATTACATCAGGAATAGTTTTTTCTAGTTTTTCGACTTTCATTGTTGTAAAGTTAGTTCAATAGATTTTTGATTTGTCAGCAAAACTGAATATTTATTTTCTATTAAACAAAAAACATCTCTATTAATTATCATAATGGTAATTTCAATCGATTTCCAAAGGTTATATAAATGAAAAATTTTAGATCTAAATTGTAAACTTCCTCGTTTCCCAATGAGATCAATAAAAATATTATCTACTGAAAACAAGCCAATTAAGTCCAAATCTTAAAAATCTTTTTTGCACAACTTGCAAAAAAAGAAAGGAGAATCTACCTTTGTGACACTTTAAAGAAAACTAAATGGTTTTCGCTAGTTAACTGGTCCATGGTGTAACTGGCAACACGTCTGATTTTGGTTCAGAAGAGTCCAGGTTCGAGCCCTGGTGGACCAACAAAACCTCTTGAATATCAAGAGGTTTTTTTATTTAATAAACCGCAAGCGATAAGCATTCATAGCATTTTTTCCCAAAAGTTCAGTTAATTGATAATTGGCTATGGCCCCTACCCCAGCCCCGACTATTGGAATTAGTTGAGCAAGCTTGGCTAGATCTATGTAATCCCGATAATCCAATTGAAAAGTTTTCCAATCGAATTCGCTTAAATCATTTGGCAAGGTAGCTCTAAAGTTTTCCCAATCTTCAATAAGACCAATCAGATCATTCTTCCTTTGTTGGGAGGAAAAACTCAATTGAAAAACATAAAGTAAAAAAAGCCTTTCTTGAAAGTTTTTGGTGTCAAACCCATAAAGCGAAGCTATATCAAAAAGCATCTTCATTTTGATCGTTAGAAAAGCAGGAAAGTCAGCAAACCCTAATAATATTCCGCCAGCTCCTGTTATTGCTCCTTCTACTGATGCGGTATTTCGATACCACTTTATTCGACTTCTGATCTTAGCCTCCCGTTCCTTTAGACTTAATTCCCTTTTAGGTTTTGGGCGAATTAAAGTTGAGCCAGTTATCACCATCTTTACCATATTTTCTACAGCAAGAGTGATTGCACGATGGATTTTTTCTGGAATCCAGCTATTAATTTTTCCTTGTATTCCATGGGTTACCTTACCGAAAAACCCAGACTTCTTTTTCATTTGGATCAACCAGGTCCCAAGCTCGGCATGCACATAATTTAAATAGTTATCCATCTGTCTTCTAGCTCTAGATATGGTATACTGATTATACTATCGGAAGTTCCAAAACATTAAATCTATCAGGATTCAATTTGAATTACTCAAAAATAAAAAAAGCTGCCTCAATGATGGGGCAGCTTTTCAAATCCACTCATTAATCCTATTTATACAATCCGTTAAACAACATTTTAAATGTACCATGAGATTGTGCTCTGAAGGTAATTTCTGGACCAAAGGCATATAGTTTACCATCTCCAATTTGTGCTTCAAAAGCAGTCACTCCATTTTTCAGATAAGACTGACCCCAGGCCCAACCGCTCTTTAATGGCTCTTCATCTCCAAACCAAGCTATAGGTTTTACACCCATATTTCCTGCTGAAGGTGACAATTTGAACACTGGGCTTCTATTAAACATGATATATGCCTTTTCACCCATACCATAATTGATAGGTACAGAATTATCAACATGCATTTCAAGAACTGAACCTGGAACATAATATTTCTCACCGCTTAGGCCTCTAGGCTTGCCATCCGATCCCATTTCTACCAAAGCATCCTCAACTGGTAAATCTAAGTGGTAAGCTAGATCGGTCGCACTACCTACTGTGATAATATCACCTCCATTCTCCATAAATTCTCTCAATTCTGGAATTGATTTATCAACGGAAATTCCGCCTAGCATATGGCGATATTCCTCGGGAATCTCATCTTCATCGGGTTGTCTTCTATTATAACCTCCTGAATTCTCACTTGGAATTCCTGGACCGATAAATACCAAGACATCAAACTTATCATTAAGATTTCCATTGTCAATTTCCTGAGGAAATACTAATTCGAAAGGAAAATGAAATTGCTCCATCATCCATCTCACCCATCCTGAAGGCATTGATCCACCATAATAATCAAACAAACCTATTCTGGCTGGCTTAATTTCTGTAGCACCAGCAGGGACTCCTCTGGCTGCTACCGGATATACACCATATTCACTTGCTGCTTTCTCCAAAACTTTTTTACCAGCATTTCCTACGTAAAAAGAACCTGCTGGCAATCCTCCTGTTGAAGAGTTGGTTCGATAAACTTTCACTTTAGCTTGAAAGAGATCATTTACAGCCATAAAGCTATTATTAGATCTGGAATCAATCAAAAATCCTGAGCCACTTACTAACGGCTTTGGGTCAGGGGTAAGAATCTCTCCATACGGCATTCTTTCAAAAGGCCCATCAAAATCTTCCATTATCCTATCAATTTCAGAACCCATTTGGAAAGCCAACGTCCATCCTGCTGCATCATAAGGTCTAATCGGAGGGCCTCCTGGATACAAGAAATCATTAGGGTGATCTTGCGGCTCAAACATATCAATAACATGAGGTCTAAAAGCCTGATCAGTTTTCACAATATAAGATCCCGCAGGATACGACTTGCCATTGACCGTAAAGTCTGAAGTTGCCTTATGAACTAATATACCTGATTTGATCAATGCATTTAAAAATTTTATAGCTGTTGGAAAATCAGGCTGGTCTGCTGGTAAGATATATCCTCTTGGGTCACGATTTGAAGGATCTTTATATACCGAATCGTAAAATTGAGCTGGTATACCTGATCTAAAACCGGAATTAGAGGATCCATTGTTATCAGAATTCCTCTTCCTTGATGATTCAAATGCATCTTGAACAGCTTGTGCATATTTAGGGTACATCGTCCAATTGTCTTTACTTCCCTTTTCAATAGCACTTCTACCCATCAAATAGATATTATATAGTAATTCATCACCATGTCTTACAGCGTGATTTAAAACGCCATAATTCAAAGAAATAGAATAATCAATAGATCTTCTAAAGTGCCAATCTTGAGGTGTAATTGGATAAGGAGTACCATTATTTGGTATCAATCTATCTGGAACAAGTGGAACTGTTGATGGTGTAGGATTACCAATAATCTCGGTAAGAATACCAATGATATTATGATAATAAGGAGTAGTTCTTAGTCCTCCGTTCCACCAGGTAGAAAAAACAGATCCATCTAGTCTGGTGTATCCAGGTTTATCTTCTTGGTGAAGTTTATTTATCATAGAAGCTCCTACTGCATCCAAACTTGTGATGATCATTGGATCAAATACATGATTAAATGGATCTCGGTACGGAGGTCCTGCTACTACGGTTCCAGCAGGTCCAGACTGATGATGATTATAAATGATCTGTGGGATCCATTCAACATATTGCTGAAGAGACATATTTGCCGCTTCGCTCATGTTGTTCATGTAGAAATCCCGGTTATTGTCATGACCTACATATTTCTGATATAAAATAGGAATGTTTTGATCTCTTTCTTCTGGATTTTCTTTTCTCATATACCAATCAGACATAATTTCCATCCCATCAGGATTGGCATGAACAAGAAGGATAATGACATTATCCAGAATTTTCATCGTCTCTTCATCAGTCCTTGAAGCTAATTGATAAAGTGTTTCAATCAACTGATGTGGGCCAACAACTTCATTTGCATGCAAACCACCATCGATCCAAACAACAGGTTTACCTTCTACGACTAACTTTTCGGCTTCTTCCTTTGTGATTTCTGCCCTAGCCAGTGTTTGTGAGATTTCCTTATATCTATCAAGTTTATCGAAATTAGCTGGTGCAGTGACGATCATCATAGGATGAGATCTCCCGTATTCTGTCTTCCCAATTTCAACCAATTTCACTCGGTCACTGGCATCGGCCACTTTCTTAAAGTAAGCTTCAGATTGAGAAAATGTAGCTAGTTTATAATCATCCCCAATATCAAAACCAAAATGTGATTTGGGTGTGGGTACAGTTTGAGCAAAAAGTCCAAATGACCAGAGGCTCAACAATAAAATAAAGAGCGTAAAACGTTTTTTCATATGATGTTATTTGGTGGATGGTTATTTCATCTTTTCTAAAATACTATGAAAAAAGAGGTATACATTTTTGTAGTACCTCTTTCTACTTATTTTTTACAGGATCGGGTTATTACATCAATGAATATTAATCTTCCTAATTTATTTTAATGAATTCAGAATGTTTAGGATCACCCATATTCTGCTTTGTATAAAATCCGGAATTATTAAACAATCCTGGTTTTAATTCCCAATCATTTAAATCCATTTTCAAAACTCCAATTGGATAGGGGCTATTAATCATGATTGCAGATTTTCCTTGTTTACCTTCTAATACTAATGAATCAGAAACCCCAAACTTATCCTGAATAATCAGATTGAATCCAACTCCGGAATCTTTCCCATTATTTACAAAATTTCTTGTAGTCACATTATCTAAGATAAATTTGCCATTTCCCTCCAATGTTAAATCCGATGCCAAAACTGAATTAGACAGATCAACCGTAGTTCCATTAGAAACCATCACTCGATGGGTAATAAAAATTTCCTGCATTCCAGATTCTTTTCTTTGAAATCCAAAAACAGCTCCGTTTTTATCCGAAATCACAGGATTTAGTATTACTGGCACCACCGATTTTGGATTTATCAAATGAGGCTTTTCATTTAACTCAATCTCAGGTTCGAATCTATTATTTATGGTACTATACCAACTTATTCTTCCCCCAGAAATTTTAACTCGTTTACTGGAATCTTTAGTCAATAATTGCCTTATTCTTAATCCCTGAGGTCGATAATCTATCCTTTCCGAATAGCAAGGACTTAAATCCTCATTCACAAAAAACACATTTTCAAACCTGGCTTCTGAACACAGAGAAAAAAGCCCAACAACAATAGAGCCCACAGGGAGCTCATTTTCAATATGAATTGGCTTTATTCTAAGCGGTCCCGCCATTCCATTAAAATCCTCAATTAACTCGATATCTTGAACCGATCCTGTCTCTGGATGAAAAAGCTTCAATTTATTTGTTGATTTCCAGATTTGAGAACCTAAGTTACCAACAGCTATTTCTGAAACTTCACCCTTAAGGGTTTTAGTTGTTTCGGCAAATATGGGTTTAGAGGTACTTCTTATCATTCCATGGATATTAATATTCTCCATGATTAAGTTCACGTTAAAATCAGTGTATATAAGGTGACCGGGAGCATCATTTCCAAAATTCCAAACTGCAGAGCAATCTTCTCTAAATTTCCCATCTAGCAAAATTTCAAGAGAACTGGAATTAACACTAAAGACAATATTTTGTAAACTTTCTCCAATCCCTTTATCTAATTCAATCTCAGTGTAAGTTACATTTCTATCTGCCCTTTTCATTCTAAGTGGAGGCATAGGATATTGGTTAGAAAACGACTCCCACGATTTCCATTTTCTTGATGTTTTGATAACATTGAAAATCTCACCATTATAAGAAAGCTTATCTCCCTCTTGAAGAGACCATCCCCACACCTCAAAAATATGATCTGAAACTTTTCCGATTAACCCATTATCCTTAATACTTTCCAGGTTTTGGCGGATAACATCCCCTGTTCTCGGAATTCTATCAAAAATATTTACAGTCTTGCCTGAAAAATCCCTCCCTTTAAGGTCCTCATCACCATAAACCAACCAAAAATCTCCATTAGTATTTAATCCAATCCTCTTACCTCCTATTTCCAAATGTGACGCCTCATATCCTGTACTAGTTCCTCCAGTCCACTCTTGAGAAGCCAAATGATACCAGGTAAAATTTGGGTCATCAACTTCTATCTGATTAGAAGAATTGAACTTCATTTTCAGGTTATCAAACCGATATGCTTTTAAAGATTCAAGTTCTATAAAATTACCTCTTTGCTCTTTTGACTTTCCAATCCATTCTACCCTTAATCCTCCGCTTGTACGAGCTTTCATATTATTTGGATCTTTGGAATACCAATCACCCTCAAATCTATAGGTACAGAACTCAATAATATCGACCCCATCATGGATGCCTCCTCCATTACAATACCCTTGGTTTGGCATGGAAAAAGTAACTCCCTCTCGAATGAAACCAAGCTCAGTGGCCATCTGGTCTCGAATCATAAATTGATGATAATTTCTAACTCTTTTTAATCCATACTGGCTACTTAATGGCGATGGATCATAAAAGAACAATCCTGTAAAGGATCCATATTGAACTACTTTTTGGGAATAAGTCGGAGGAATAAATTGCCAATCAAAATCTATTTCGACTTTACCTTGATCAGGAAGTTTAAAAAAGCTTCCATTATCTCCAAAAGTCTCCTTAAAACTAGCTGACGAATCATCACCTTTACCATGTTTATCTCCCGTAAAAGCATCTGACATCATCAAATGAATCGCTGGAGGCAATCCTTGTCCCTCCATTACAAATTTTATTGAGGAATTACTTTCAACATTTATTAAAGGCATCCCCAAGGTGGCGTATATCTGACCAGATCTGGCTTTTAAAGAAACCCGTTTTTTAGATGATTTTGACCAAGATTCTATAGCAAACTTATTATCAAAAAAGAAAATCCCATCTTGATTTTTTATGGCTTTAGAAGAGATAACATCTCCGCCATTATAGGGAAAGTCAACAATCAAGTTCTTCCCGTCTACTACTTCCAATACTCTTGAATAGACAACAGCTAATGCTCCGGGAAAATAATTTCTTCCGGTTTCCGGATACTCAGAACTACATTTATGAATTCGAGACGGTTCTAACCATTTACCCACAAAAGTTGAATCAAACACCTCATTTTCTCCTTCGAAAGACACTTTAGCTTTTTCTTCATCAATCTTTTCATAGGTTAATGACCCCCAAAAGGTCTTATAAAAAGATTCGCCTCCAAATTCCTCCAATGATGCATATCCTTCCCCGATTTCCTCAGTCGGAATACTCAAAGACTGGACTTCTGGCGTTGAACTTTCTTGATCAATTGTATTTCCTATTAATAAACCTGAGCTAGACGCAACAAAGTCCTCTAAAACCTGTTTGCCAACTTCCTTATTCTCGACCTCTACTTTCCCACCAAGAATCTTGTCTTTAAATTCCTGATCATTTACCTGAATAGAATCAAATTCAATAGGGATCCCATCTTCTGATAAAGCTTGGATAGATTCAACAATTAAAGATGAGCCATCTTCGGTTCGAATCTTAATGACCAGTTTATTTTTCTTTTTTTGATTCATAAAAAATGTATTTAGGTTGAAAAGGAGAAGTACTTAAAGTTACAAAATAGAAAAATGTAAAAACTGATTTAACACTTAGTTTCCATAAGGAATTCATAATAAACTTATATTTTGAATGAATTCTAATTGTTTTAGCCTTCCCATCAAATTTTGCTATTTTTGTCTTTGAACTCTATTTCATTCTTCTCCGAATAAACCACCAAATATGTCCGAAGTCAAAATCTTCTCAGGCGGAAACAGTATTGTTTTAGCAGAAAAAATCTCAAAAAACTACGGTAAAAAACTTGGCGAGCTTACCATATCAAAATTTAGTGATGGTGAAATGTCTCCTAGTTTTGACGAGTCTATCCGTGGCTGCACCGTTTTTCTGATTCAAAGTACCAATCCACCTAGTGACAATATTTTGGAATTATGTCTGATGATTGATGCAGCAAAGCGAGCTAGTGCTTATAAAGTTTGTGCAGTCATTCCATATTTTGGATATGCAAGACAAGATAGGAAAGACAGACCTAGAGTATCTATTGCTGCAAAAGCAATTGCAAACATGATTACATCAGCTGGAGCAGATAGAATCATGACCTGCGACTTACATGCGGGACAAATTCAAGGTTTTTTTGATATACCTTTGGATCACTTAAATGGATCAGCTATCTTTGTGCCCTATTTGAGTATGCTCAATCTGGATAACATGATTTTCGCGTCACCAGACGTGGGGGGAGTTGCTAGAGCGAGGGCTTATGCCAAGCATTTTGAAGTAGAAATGGTAGTCTGTGATAAGCACAGAAAAAGAGCTAATGAGATTGCATCTATGCAGGTCATTGGTGATGTGGAAGGAAAAGATGTAATTCTGATTGATGATTTGGTGGATACAGCCGGAACTTTATGTAAGGCAGCTGAAATCATCATGGAAAAAGGAGCTACCTCAGTAAGAGCGATCGTAACACACGGTGTTCTTTCTGGAAATGCTTATGAAAATATTGAAAATTCAGTTTTAAAGGAATTAGTAATCACCGACACAATTCCTTTGAAACAAAAATCTTCAAAAATTAAAGTATTGACAGTAGCAGATCTTTTTGCCAAAGCAATTCATGCGGTAACAGGTCACACTTCTATCAGTTCTTTATTTATTTAAGAACCAATTTTATTAAATATATATCTTATGAAAACACTTGAGATTATAGGGTTTAAAAGAGCAAATCTCGACAGTGCCTCTCTAAATGAAATCAGAGAATCAGGCAATGTACCCTGTGTGGTTTATGGACCAGGTATTCCTGAGCAAATCCACTTCTATTCTCCGATCATTTTGTTCAGAGAATTAATTTACACTCCAGAAGTACATTTGGTTGAATTGAACATTGAAGGAACAATCGTGAAGGCTGTTTTAAAAGAAGCTCAATTCCACCCAGTAAGTGAAATGCTACTTCACGCTGATTTCATGGCTTACACTGAAGATAAGCCAATCAAATTTGAAATCCCTGTAAAAGTTTCCGGAAGCTCTCCAGGTATTGCCAAAGGTGGTAAACTTGAATTCAAAACTAGAAAACTGAAAGTGAAAGGATTAGCTTCTCAGCTTCCAGATTTCATTGAAGCCAATATTTCTACCCTTGATTTAGGTAAATCTTTCAAGGTTTCGGAATTAAAAGCCGAAGGATTTGAGATCTTAACAAGTCCAAACGTTTCTTTGGTAACTATCGGTATCCCAAGAGCGCTTAGAGGAAAAAAGACTGATGATGAAGTTTAAGCTCCAATAAATCAAAATGAAAATCCTGTTCTTTAAACTGAGCAGGATTTTTTTATTTTTACCCATTAGAAAAAACCCTATATGAAATATCTCATCGTTGGCTTGGGAAATATCGGGCCTGAATACGAACTGACAAGGCACAATATTGGCTTTTTGACAATTGATAGATTAGCTGAAAAAGAATCACTTTCTTGGAGAAGTGATCGTTTGGCATTTAAAACAGAGTTTAAATTTAAAAGTCGAGCTATTCATTTAATAAAACCTACTACTTACATGAATTTAAGTGGGAAGGCAATGAATTTCTGGATGAAAGAGCTAGACATCCCAAAAGAAAACATATTGGTTTTAGTAGACGATGTGGCTATTCCATTTGGGAGCTTGAGAATGAAATCTAAAGGAAGTGCCGCTGGACATAATGGACTCAAAAATATAGAAGCTCTTACCGGTGGCCAAAATTATCCGAGATTACGTATAGGTATTGGAGATGATTTTCCGAAAGGGAGACAAGTAGACTTTGTATTGGGACGATTCACTCAAGATGAATTTGCAGAGTTACCACTGATTATGGACAAAGCAATTGAAATGATTTTAGCTTTTTGTACCATTGGTATTGAACGAACAATGAATCAATTTAATAATTGAAGGGATTGATTTGGAAATCCACTTGACAGAGGTTTACTTTGCAGCACTTCAGGCAACTGATTTATAAAGAAGAGGCGAGAGAATAGGCTCATTGACCCTCTGGCAACCATCCCGAATCTCGGGAAAGGTGCCAAGTCCTACCCTTAGCGGGAACTATAAATTGGCTTTATTCCTTAAAAACCCCATTTTAGTTCGATTTGACCGCTTTTGGTTTGATTTTCTCAAACTCAAGAGCCTTTTATATTATTATTAATTCAGGCAATACGCTATGAGCAAGCACTTCGAAACTAATTCTATTCGGATCAATTCTTCAAAATCCAATCAAAAAGAGCATTCCTCTCCAATTTATCTTACTTCTAGTTTCACTTTTGATTCGGCAGAAGAAGCAAGAGCAATGTTTGCCGATGAAATCCAAGGGAATATTTATTCAAGATATGCAAATCCAAACTCAAGTGAATTAATCGAAAAAATCTGTGCTGCAGAAGGTACCGAAACCGGAATAGCTACAGCTTCTGGAATGGCAGCAATGTTTGGAAGTATAGCTTCTCTATTACAGCAAGGTGATCATGTTCTGGCATCAAGATCCCTGTTCGGGTCTACTCATCAACTTTTAACCCGAGTATTTCCCAAATGGGGAATTACATCAACGTACGGAGATATTTCAGACATAGCTAATTGGGAAAAACTTTTGCAGCCAAATACTAAAATGTTGTTTATTGAAACTCCCTCCAACCCAGGACTGGAAATCATAGATCTGGAATGGGCTGGAAATTTCGCTAAAGCTAATAATCTGATTCTTGTAGTAGATAACTGTTTTGCTACACCTTATTTACAACAACCTGCAAAATGGGGAGCCCATATCGTTACGCATAGTGCGACAAAGTATATAGATGGGCAAGGAAGGGTACTTGGAGGATTAATCTTAGGTACAGAAGAATTAATGAAAGAAGTCCAGTTTTTTACAAGACACACTGGCCCTGCTATTTCTCCTTTTAATGCATGGATACTATCAAAAAGTATGGAAACCTTAGGAGTAAGAATGGATAGGCATTGCGATAATGCTTTGAAAGTAGCTACTTATTTTGAGGAAAGCCCTGAGATAGTAAATGTTAAATACCCATTCTTAAATTCTCATCCGCAATTTCATCTTGCCAAAAAGCAAATGAAACATGGAGGAGGAATAATTACTTTAACTTTAAAAGGAGGCGTACAGAGAGCGAAAAAATTCATTGATCATTTACAAATGATTTCTGTGACAGCTAACCTTGGAGATAGTAGAAGCATTATCACTCACCCTGCTTCCACGACACATAGCAAATTATCTGGTGAAGAACGTTTAAGAGTTGGAATAAGCGACGGATTAGTTCGTCTCTCTGTTGGACTAGAACATGTCGATGACATCATCGAAGATGTAGAGAGAGCACTTCAATTATCAAAGTAAAAAAGGTCCCTTAGGGGACCTATATTTTTACCAAGTGGTCTGTTGAAGTTTTGGAAATGCTCTGATAATATCACTCAAACTAATTTGCCCAATCAATCTACCATCCTTTAATACTGGAAATCTTCTGATTTTCAGTTCTAAAAATTTCTGAGCCGCATCAAATAAGGATAGTTCCTGCCCCAAAGTGATTACCTCTGTACTCATATGCTCTTTGACTTTACCAGGAAATTTTGGTGTATTCGTATATTTTCCTTTAATGATTTCTTTTAAACAATCAACTTCAGAAATGATTCCCACCAATGTACCTGACTCATCCAACACAGGAGCACCGGATATTTTCCTTTTTGTTAAAACCTCCAAAACCATATCAATTGTATCTTCTGGATTAAATGTAACCAGATTCGTACTCATATGATCTTTAACTAAAATTTGGGATGCAGGAGATTTTTTGGGCTCCACCATTCTAACTCCTTGGAAACTCTTAACCATAGATAAAATAATTTAAAGGTGAAAGAATAATTTACCGAAAAAATACCATCTATAAAAACAGAAGTCGATAAATTAAAATAATTCAGAAGTAAATACCGCTAAACTTATATTAAGTAAAATATTATTTCTTTTCATTTTTAAAGATTAAGATTGGAGACCATGGTTTCGTTGGTTTTGAGTATAAATCATCAAATTCAAATGATCATATTACCACATCCATATCCCCATCGAGATCTAAATCACCTTTTGTCATGATTAACCAATGAGACTCAGTGTTAGTGTTAAAAGGTGAATAAGGATCAAACTCTAGAATATTTGTTTGCTCAAAATAGAGTAAACTTTGTGTAGGTTTTTGTTCTACATCTGGGAAGAATGATAAAACGAATAAATCCTTATCACCATCTTGATCAAAATCTTCAATTTCCAATCCACTTGAACCATACATTGGATAAAACCAAAATTGCTCAAATTCTAAATCTCCCTGATTTCTAAAAATTCTGACTCCATGAAAATCCTTAAGGATCTGGGATAAATCAGCATTATCTCCATTCACTAGTACCAAATCTTTTAAACCATCTCCATCCATATCCTCAAAAGAGAAATCACTAGAACCAAAAGCTGGCTGAAATCTTAATACCGTCTTTTCTTCGAAAACTCCATCCCCTTGATTCAAGAAAGCAAAAAAACCTTCATTCGCTTGAGTCATCAAAGCCAGTATATCCAAATCACCATCTGAGTCTAAATCCTCAATTACTACCTTTCTTGCTCCAGGAGCATTTTTTAAAATGATTTTATTCCAATTTTGGTTTGCTGAGAGGTAAAGACTTAAGTCCCCAATATGGTTACCGAATTCACTGATAACTTTATCTAAAACACCATCATTATTGAAATCTGCGTATTCAATGTCCACAGGTCTTTTCAAAACCCCAATATTAGATGTGGAATTCCACTTATTTTCTGATTCTTTAAATTGATGAACAGAGCCTAACGAATCATTTGAAGGATCCATAAGCCCCATGGTCAATAGTTCAAAGTCATTGGTCGTATTTCCCCACCTTATGTCAATAGGGGCTGTTTCAGTTCCTATTGAGTCTTTTATTTGAAAACCTGCTTTAGAGTTTAATATAAACAATGATTTGTATCTATGACCAAGCCATAAATCACCAGTATTTGGATGAATGCGAAGCATTGTTACTAAATCCGGATACATTTCGGAAAAGGTTGGTTTTATTAACTCAAATCCTGGAATTCCCAACTTAATTGCTTTTTTCTCTTTTTGTGGATTTGGCAATAAAGGAGAGTTTTCTAAATAATATTCCACTATTTTATCCCAATCTTTTTTCTTAATTAATGGAAAATCGGAATAAATCCCTTTTGGGATATCCATATCCACCGGCATAGTAGTTCCAAAATCTTCATCCAAGAAAAGTCCTAACCTTTTTCGCATATCGGGAAGAACTTTTTCTCCCCAGGTTTTTTGATCCAAAATATCAGGATCTGGTTTTAAATGACAAGTCGCACAATAAGCATTCGCCAACTGTTCACCATTAAGTTTCAGATCAGTTGAAGCCAACTGATTTAAAGAGGGAGGAGGTTGCTTCCTCTCAGAAATTGGGCCGCAAGAAACAAAGCCAAAAAATAAAATGAGTATTAAAAACCGAAATAAAATCATAGAGATTCAATAGCTTCAAGAAACTGAGATACCATATCTTGATCTACGCGAAGATGCTTTTTAAAAGATTCTGGGTCATCTGAAAATGAAACATCTGGATTTACAAAGTTGTTTTTATTTGATTTCCACCTTTTACATGAAGCGTGAACATCTTTTAAAAATCCTTCATTTGCCAAAATCGAAACATGCTCAGGCTGAGTTCCACCTCCAGGCATAATTGAAATTCTATCTTTTGAAATCTGAATCAAATTCTTCAATAATTCCATACCTTCTGTTACGGTATTCTTTCCTCCTGAAGTGAGAATTCTCTCAAAGCCTAGAGCAATTATTTTTTCAAGTGCATCAAAATGGTTTGAAGCAGCATCAAAGGCCCGATGAAAAGTACAAGGTTTTCCAGAGGCAGTCCGCATTAGGGTTTCACAGGCCGAAATATTGACATTTCCATCATAGTCTAATATTCCGAAAACAAAACCATCAGCTCCCAATTCGCCTAGCAATTCAATATCCCTTTTCATCACCATCAGTTCTTTTTGAGAATAGGCAAAATCCCCTCCTCTAGGCCGAATCATTGTGAAAATCGGGATATCTACCTCAGATTTAAGAAACTTCAACATGCCTGCACTTGGTGTTTCTCCTCCTTCAGGGAAATTTGAACATAACTCTAATCTATTCACACCATATTCCGCTGCTTCTAATGCAGCCTCGACACTGAAAACAGGAGATTCCAGAACAATCTTATTCATTTTAAAAATGGCTTTTAGAATCTATCATGATATTAGAGGACAATGTGCCTTTAGCAAAGTTAAAACCTGGGTGCACTGCGTATGCGCCGAATTCCCCATCTTTGTTGATCGCCAAGAAACCTGCTTGAAGATCATTAATGTTATCATTTTTGGAAATTAATCTTTTTACAGCTTCTTCGCATGCCTCTTGTGGTGTTCTTCCCTGCCTCATCAATTCTACAATTAGAAAACTTCCACAAATTTTTATGATAGACTCTCCCAAACCAGTAGCGGTAGCAGCCCCAACTTCATTGTCAACATAGAGCCCAGCTCCAATTATTGGACTATCTCCTACCCTTCCATGCATTTTATAAGCTAAACCACTAGTGGTACAACTTCCAGCTAAATTACCATTAGAATCAATTCCAATCATACCAATCGTATCATGATTCTCTATGTTGATAATAGGTTTATATTTACTGTTGATTTTCCATTTCTCGTAAGCCGCCTTGGCGTTTGGGCTTAATTCCTCCTTTTCTATTGGGAACCCTTCTGCAATAGCAAGCTGCCTCGCTCCTTCTCCCACTATCATCACATGAGGGGTCTTTTCCATTACAACTCTTGCTAATGAAATAGGATGTTTAACTTGCCTGACAAATGCTACTGACCCACAAGAGCCATCCCCGGTCATAATTGATGCATCCAAAGTAGTTATACCTTCTCTATCAGGTAATCCTTGCAATCCTACTGAAAGGTTACTCAAATCTAATTCAGTATCCATTACACCAGTTTCCATGGCATCTAGGATACTTCCAGTTTCTTTATATTTGGAAATTGCAGCGGCATTTGCCGGCAATCCATGATTCCAAGTGGATAAAATCAAAGGTTTTTCGCCAATCAGTATTTCTTTCGGCGAATTTTTAAATGCATTAGCAACACTTGGTAAAAATATGGCAGAACCCAAAATGGACTTCTTTATAAACTTTCTTCTTTCAGACATAAAACTTAATTTGGGACAAGGCATGAAATTATTAAAAATGCCTTTAAAAAAGCGAATCTTCCTACAATTCATTCACAAAAACTATCATGATGAGACCATATATTTTAAAAGAGGCTAGCTGGAAAAACCTAAAAACAGATCGCTTTGAATTAGCAATTCTACCTTGGGGAGCAACTGAAGCTCATAACTATCACATGCCTTACGGAACTGACGTTTATGAAGCGGATGCAGTGGCTGAAGAAAGTGGTAGAAAAGCCTGGGCAAAAGGCGCAAATATAATTGTATTACCTACCATTCCATTTGGAGTAAATACAGGCCAATCAGATATTTATTTGGATATGAATTTAAACCCAAGTACCCAATTAGCTATACTTAGAGATTTAATTGAAGTATTAAATCGACAAGGTTTGAAAAAACTCTTGATCGTAAATAGCCATGGAGGAAATGACTTTAAAACTATGCTTCGTGAATTAGGTCTTTCATTTCCTGAAATGTTGCTTTTCACATGTAATTGGTTCCAGGCTTTGGATAAGGATAAATATTTTGAAGAAAAAGGAGACCATGCTGATGAAATGGAAACTTCCTTAATCATGCATCTACAACCACATTTAATTTCCCCATTGGAAGAGGCTGGAAATGGCGAAGAAAAGAAATCTGTTATTACAGGCCTCCGTGAAAAATGGGCTTGGGCTGAAAGAAAATGGTCTGAAGTAACCGAGGATACTGGAATAGGAAATCCAAAAAAAGCCTCCCCTGAAAAAGGAAGGCTTTATTTTGAAGATGTAACTGATAAAGTAGCAGAATTGATGGTTGAAATTTGCCAAGCTGAACCAGGAAAACTCTATAAATAATTAGTTGAGGGAATTCAGTTCAATTTCTTTTACTTGACCTTTATAATCAATGGTTTTAATTCCTTTAATTCCAGCAGGAATAATTATTTCCCGACTGGGTTGAGAAAGAAAACCTTCTCCTAGGCTGGTATCGAATCTTTGAGTTTTACCATTACCTAAATCAAAAATAACAGCCATAACATCCAAATTTGGTCTTATGGTTTTATTTGCAAATTCTACCTGTTGAAATGCCTTTAATTTACCTCTATTTTGAGATGCAATTAAAAGATGATCTCCTTCAGCAGATCCAAGACTTACTAATGCTTTTCCATCCCCTGGCACAAGAAAACCGCTTTCTTTTGCACTGACTGGTGTAAAACCTCCTGTGCCGTCTCCTTCTAAAATCAATCCGATGTGCGCATCCAATTTCCCAACAAAAATCTCATTGCCATAGTCGTTTCCAATAAGTGCTAAATCTAAAAATCCATCCTTATTAAAATCTTCTGAAACCAGTCCATTTATTGGGCCAACTTGAGCTAGGCGCGGCAAAGGTTTCAACCGGAATTTTCCGTTTCCTAAATTCTCTACGTAAGCTGAATTATCGTAATTACCTGTCAAAATTAAAGCGCCTTCCTTTTCTTGCGGAGTTAACAAGTCTTGTTCAGTACTTAATGCATATGTTTTATAGCGCTCATATTTTCTCCTAAACAAAGTACTTTGACCATATAAATCCCCCCAAAAATGGCTCGGATATGATTTATAATTACCTTCTCGATCCTTATAAAATGCAAAAGTGACAGGGTCTACACTTCCATTATTGTCGAAATCTTTGGCATATACTTTAACAGGCATTTCAGGGCTAGGATTTTGAGGGTTATTTGCTCCGAGGTTTCCGATAACAAAATCCGAATCTCCATCTTGATCAAAATCTCCGGAAATTATTGAATTCCACCATCCGAGATAGTTCTCCAAACCTGTATTTTCTAATTTGGTAAATTCTCCTCCATTATTCTTGAAAACTGTGATAGCCATCAATTCACCAACTACCACTAAATCAACTTGTCCGTCAGAATCAATATCTGACCAGATAGCATCGGTAACCATCCCTATATTCCTTAAATCTGGAGCCAAATCATCAGTCAAATCTTCAAGTATTCCATTATTATTTTTAAGAAGAAAACTTTTCTCTGGCAAAGGATAATTACCCATTGGAGTTCTTCCTCCAACAAAAAGATCCATAAACCCATCCCCATCAAAATCAGCTCCTCTTACGGCAGAGCCACTTGCCTTAATACCTGAAAAATCCTTATCTAATGTGAAATTTCCTTTTCCATCATTCAAATAAATCCTATCAGTATATTCAGCAGATTCTGGAAGAAATTCATTGCTTCCACTTACTAAGTATAAATCCAGATCTTTATCATTATCCAGATCAAACAAGAGCATTCCCATTTCTTCAAAAACAGGATTTTCTCCACTTAGAATATCAACTTCTGAAAATCCTCCATCTTGATTTTGAAAAAATGCTTTTGGAAAATACCCGCTTGAGGACCCTACAATCAAATCTTCCAACTCATCTCCATTAATATCTCCTACTGCTAAACTCGGCCCATATTGAGAAAGCTTATGTGGAATTGTACGTTGTGTGTAAAAATCTATTTTATCGTCCTCTTGATGCAAATAATTTAGTCCACTGATTTCGGTAATATCTCTAAATATTTTAGCCTTTTCATTAAAATCTATGATAGCCTTTTGATGCAACCCTGAAATTGACTCACCATAATTTAATAACAACACCTGATTAACAGGTACATTTGTCAGTTTTTGTTCTTTTCCATCAGGCCAAATAATAGAAACTTCTGAAGCTTCATCTTCAGACCCTAAACCAAAATGCATAATTGGGTCAATGGAAGACATATATCCCCTTACAATTTGTTGCTCTTGGTAGAGTCTATTCCCATTTCCTAGTTTGATAGATATTTTAGAACCCAACCCATTAGGATTTTCTTTGGTACCTTTTAGGCTGATTCTGATATAATTACCTTTTTCTTTTGATTCTGATAATTTGTTTTCAAAAACGAATGCCGGATCATTGATATTATTGACTAAATAGTCTAGATCACCATCCAAATCCAAATCTACCAATGCTGCTCCATTGGAAAATGAAGGTTTATTTAATCCCCATTCAGCGCTTTTATCTTCGAAAGCTAATTCACCAGAGTTCCGGAATGCATAATTAGGAATCTTCACAATAGGAATTGAATCCAACAATTGTCGAACAGTGGCTATACTCCCTACATCCGCACGGTAGTTTGCAAAATCCTTGTCTGTAATATCTCTAGGGAAGCCATTAGTTACCAAAAGATCTCTCATTCCATCATTATCAACATCTCCAAACAAAGGTGCCCAACTCCAATCCGTCTGATAAACACCTGCCATCATCCCAACTTCACTAAATGGAACCCCAGGCCCATTATTCATATGAAGCATATTCCTTACATATTGGTACTCATAGCCCCATTGCTCATTATTAATATAAGTCTGATAAGCATTATTTCCGATGGTAGTTTTCTTTCTATAATTACCTTCTCCCAGCATATCCAAAGTGAAAATATCGGGAAGCCCATCATTGTTAAAATCCGAAATATCTGAGCCCATGGAGAATTGACTTTGGTGTCTTAGATTCTCACTTATTTTATTACTAAAAGTACCATCTTGGTTATTAATGTATAATAGATCATTCGTTACATAATCATTGCTAACATGAATATCCGGCCAACCGTCATTGTTCAAATCAGCAATCAACAATCCAAGTCCGAATCCTTCAATGGTTATCCCAGCCTCAATTGTGATATTGGTGAATGTTCCATCACCATTATTTCTATAGAATGCATCATTGTTAATAGCAGTACCATCAACGATTTTCTCCCGGTAATTACTAGGAGTAACTTTACTTTGCTCATTATTCAGCACATAAAGATCCAAGTCTCCATCCAAATCATAATCAATAAATGCTGCTCCCATTCCGTTTCCAGCATCAGCAATACCATATTGACTAGCCATTTCTTCAAAAGAAACATTTCCATCTTTATCGACTCCTTTGTTTACAAAAAGAAGATTATTTCGTTGACCAGGGCCTTTCATCATAGCAGCTGCTACATAAATATCCATGAGCCCATCACCATTAATATCTATAGCAGTAGTTCCTGTACACCATCTATCACTTGCCTCAATCCCGGCAATGCTCGATATATCCCTGAATTTAAAGTTCCCCTGATTCAAGAAAAGTTTATTAGCCACCTGATTCCCTGTAAAAAAAACATCCGGGAAACCATTATTGTCAAAATCAGCAATGGCCATTCCACCTCCATTGAAAATATATTCATCCGTCAGAATATTGAAAGAATCAGTTTCAACTATAGTGTTTGAGAATGTAATCCCTGTAGATTCTGGAGATTTTAATTCGAATAAGGTAGACTCTTTTTTACAGGAGGAAAATGCAAAAAGCATAACTCCCAAAAAGAGAAGGCACTGGGATTTCATAATGTTTTTTGATTGGGTTATGGATCGGTCAAATTAGCATTTTTGAAATATATGAGAAAAGAATTTTACAATTTAAATCC
Source organism: Algoriphagus sp. (assembly GCF_024642405.1). GTDB lineage: Bacteria > Bacteroidota > Bacteroidia > Cytophagales > Cyclobacteriaceae > Algoriphagus. The sequence continues at coordinate 24,423 of NZ_JAHEBC010000001.1, forward strand.
TCATTAAAACAAAAAGAGAAGGTCAATGACCTTCTCTTTTTTATTAAAATTCCAAAGAAAATTAGAACCCAGGATTCTGAATAAGAATATCAGAACCTACTAAGTCAATTTGATCTTGAGGAATCGGTACATATTTAAATTTATCAGAATAAGATGCTCCACCAAGAGCAGCTGCTAAGAGCTGGCCATCCAAGGCAAAATAGAAATCAAGTTCTTCCTTAGCGGTATTCCATCTAACTAAATCATAGAATCTATGTCCTTCCATACCAAGCTCAAGCAATCTTTCCATTCTCACAGCTCTTCTTGCTAGATCAGCATCAGACCAAGGAGAATCATAAGTTGAAATAACATAATTAGCAGCCATATCACCACTTTCTCTTTCAAGTTTAGAGTTAATAGCTCTTGTTCTAACTAAGTTCACATACTCTCTAGCTTTCTCAAGTCCACCTGTCTCTATTTCAGCTTCTGCAGCCATCAAAAGAACATCAGCAAATCTGATAATCATAAAGTTGATTCCAGTATAACCTGGAGTCCATGAACTGTTATCTTGGAAAGATCCCTCTTCAGATTTAGCATATACATACTTTCTTGGAGAGTATGGTCCACCATTTGGCTGATTTCTAATCCAAGCAGCGCCTGGATGATCTTGCCAATCAAGATATGGAATACCTCTTCTACCTACAGTATGATCAAGTCTAGGATCAAGCGGGCCAGCGTCTGGAGTAAATGGATCCCCTGAAACAAGTCCCATGTCATTTTTCACACGATTTGCAGGGTCATTGTAAGACTTATCCAGCAATGGAAGTCCATTAGCCGTTCTAAATGCATTTACAAATGTAAAACTAGGCTGGAAGAATCCACAACAGTTACCTGGACCAGAAGGGCCTGTATTGTAAGGGAAGTTCAAGTCAAACTCAGGGTTAGCATTATTCACCGAACCTGTACCTGCTGCAGACTGATAAGCCCAAACAGACTCTTGATGATTATCATTCACGCCTCGGAACATATCATCATAATAATCTACTAGACCATACTTCAATCCATTACTAGTAACACCGTTTGCTATTACATCATCAAACATAGCCTTAGCAGCTCCGAATTTACCTTGGTAAAGTAAAATTTTACCCATGTAAGCTTTCGCAGCCCATGAATTAACCCGACCTACCTGAGCTTGAGTTGGAGCAAGATTATTGATAGCATATTGCATATCAGCTTCAATAAAAGGCCATAAGTCCTGATTGTTACTGATCTCTTCAAGACCGTTGCCATAATCTACTGTTTCGTCTACATAAGGAGTATTGTTATAATCCCTTTTCAATTCAAAATAGAAATGTCCTCTTAAGAAACGTGCTTGTGCTGATATTCTAGTTTTATCAGCCTCTGTAACATCCTCCTGAGCACTTTCAAGAAGTCTCAATACATTATTTGCACGAGCAATCCCCTCATAAGCTACGTTCCACTTTGAACCCATGTCACCACCAGCTGCATTGTTTTCAAAACGCTGAATAGGGTTGATTGTGGTAAAATCACCAGGGTCAGTACCCTTATTTGCTTCACCACCACGAATACTTCCCCAAACCCAGTTGGATGGTGATCCTAATCTGTTACCTCTACCGTTAACTTGCGAATACGCCGCAATCAGTGAAGCTTCGATACCTGCAAGTGAAGTAAGCTGTGCTTCCGCAAGTAAACCTGTGGGTGGCACATCTAGAAAATCATCACTACAGCTTACAGCCACCATCATAATTGCTGATGACAATAACGCTCCGATTTTTAATTTATAATTCTTCATTTTTTTTAATCAATTATAGTTTCTATAACTCGATTTTCTCTTTTGTGTTTCTTAGAAACTAAGATTTACACCAAAAGTATAACCTCTAGTAACTGGATAGTTACCTACGTCGATACCAAAGCTTAAATCTGCGTCTCCACCAACAGCTGGGTCAAGTCCAGAATAACCAGAAATTGTGAACAAGTTATTTGCTGAAGCAAAAACTCTAACTCTTTCCATTCTCCATCTTTCCAACAAAGAAGCTGGAAGGGTATATCCTAAACTAACGTTTTGTAACCTTAAGTAAGATCCATCTTCAACGTAGAATGAATTCGCTACGTTAGATGTTGAGAAGTTTGAAGTCTTTTCAACAACTGGAATTTCTGCATCTAAATTTTCAGGAGTCCAAGCTTGCTTTAAACGCTCAGAAATCGCAGCTCCTTCAAATGTCTGGAAGAAGTCTGTAAACCACTTAGACTGATTCCAGATTTCGTTTCCGATAGATGTATAGAAATAAGCAGATAAATCTAATCCTTTATATCCTACAGTAAAGTTCAATCCACCAGTGAAATCTGGAACTGGATTACCAAGAACAACACGATCATCAGGAGTAATTACACCATCATTGTTAGCATCTCTAAACTTGAAACGTCCAGGAGCAGCTCCATCTTGAGTTGCGTGGCTAGAAACATCTTCAGCATTTCTAAATAACCCTTCTACGTCATATCCAAAGAAAGTAGAAAGTGGCTCTCCCACTTGATTTCTAATTGGAGTAATACCACGATAAGCAGGGTTAACGGAAGTGATGATATCCAAACCTGGTGCTAGAGAAACAATCTCATTTTTCAAAGTGGATGCCGTCACTGTCAATTCGTAAGTGAATTCACTAGAAAGATTTCCTCTTGTAGAAACAAATAAGTCCAATCCTCTGTTCAACATCTCTCCAATGTTAACTGCCGGAGGAGCTGCATTAGATCCTGCTGTTTGTGGAATTGGAACTGTAAAGAGCAAGTCTTTAGTATCCTTTTTCCACCAATCAAAAATCACATCCAAACGTCCATTGAAGAATGTACCGTCAAATCCAATATTTTGAGTTACAGCTGTTTCCCACTGTGCATTAGGGTTACCAATTCTAGTTCTTCTAAATCCGATTAATGCAGAAGAGTTAGATCCACTGATGTCATAAGAAGATGCTCCAACATTACCACCAAATAGTGAGTATTGGTTGTTAGGATCTACGTTATTGGAGTTACCCATTTGACCCCAACCACCTCTAATCTTCAAATCATCAATCCAGGTATTACCTGATAAGAAACCTTCAGATGAAAGTCTCCAAGCGGCAGAAAATGCAGGGAACACACCATATCTGGCATTAGCTCCAAATCTTGAAGAACCATCTCTTCTAACCACAGCACTAAGTAAATACTTATCGTTGTAGGTATAGTTAAGCCTTCCGAAATAAGAATTAAAATTAACTCCTTTGTACAAATCTGAATTAACTTGTCTTGAGGAAACTGGTAGGTTTGAAATATTGATGAAGTCAGGATCTCTTGAAAATGGATTCTGTCCTGAGGCACTCATATTTCTACCCGCTCCTGTATTTAAGGCCTCTTGACCTAAAATCACATCAAACGAATGCTTGTCAAATACTTTTTTGTAAGACACTGTATTGGTGAATGTCCAACCAAATACAAATCCTGCTCCTTCATTGTAACCAAACGCTGAGTTATTTTCAGAGTTTTCATACTGAAGTCTAGAATAGCCCCAGAAGTAGTAGTTGTTATACTGACCTCCGATGGAAGTTCTGAAAGTCAAATCATCAATGATATCATACTCAGCATAAATGTTTCCAAATACATTGGCGTTGAAGTTTCTGTTGTCGATTTGACCGTCTCTGTTAGCCACTGGGTTTCTTGGGTTGTTAAAACCTCTTGCCGCAGTACCACCATATCCACCAAACTCATCATACACTGGAATGATAGAAGGCATCCTAAATGCCTGAAGAATATCGTTTTCATCATCTGATACACCTCTACCACCTGTACCACCTTGCTGGCCAAGTACTTGGCGATAGGTAGCCTGGAAGTTTTCACCTATTCTTAATTTATTGGTCACATCAAATTCAGAATTTGCTCTTAAAGAGTATCTCTTAAATTCGTTTCCGATCATAATACCTGCTTGCTCTTGGAAACCAAGACCAATAAAGAATCTGCTTGTTTCAGAACCACCATTCAAACCTATAGAATGTCTGTTAAGAGGAGCATTTCTTGTCAAGGCATCATACCAATCAGTACCCTCGCCAGTTGCAGCTCTAACCACTTGGTATATTGCGCCTTTTGAAGGATCAATGTTATATTTTGCTCTTTCTTCTTCTAACTGAGCAGCGGAAAATGGTCCAGGTACACCAGAAGCTCCGCCTACGTTAATATAATAAGGCAATACAGGAGATGATCCAGATCCAAATTGTGGGTGACCATAAGCTGGAGCACGACCATCAATAATTGCTTGATTTGTCTCTGCAAGCCATGTATACTGAGCGAAGTCCTGTGGATTCATCATATCCAAGCCCTTGCCTGGTGTGGTTACACCATACATACCATTATAATCAACACGGATTTTCTGATTTCCTCTTCGACCTCTTTTAGTAGTGTAAATGATTACACCGTTAGCAGCTCGAGCTCCATATATTGAGGCAGCAGCAGCATCTTTCAAAACTGTTGTTGAAGCAATATCATCAGGATTTAGAAAGTCAGTTGAACCTACAGGAACACCATCAACTACATAAAGTGGCTCATTACCACCGAATGCACCAAAACCCCTTACACGAATAATAGAAGAAGTACCTGGCTGACCGTTAGTAATTACCGTCACACCTGATACCCGTCCTTGAAGGGTTTGTTCTACGTTACCAGTAGGAATAATAGTCAAATCTTTAGGGTCTACGGTTGCAATGGCACCAGTAGTCTCCCTTCTACTGTCAATTGTATAACCCGTTACAACTAGCTCTGTCAGTGTAGTTTCATCCGGAGTCATTTTGACATCAATAATACTTCTGTTTCCGACAGACTGCTCTATAGCAGTATAGCCGATAAATGAGAAGACCAAAACAGCTTGGTCATTTGGGACATTGAGGGAAAATTTTCCATCAATATCAGTGGCGGTACCTGTAGTTGTCCCTTTCACAAGAACAGAAACTCCTGGAAGTCCTACATCATACTCGTCCAAAACAGTTCCAGTTACGGTTTTTTGTGCAAAAGCTGCCGCACTGGAAAGAACTAAGAGCATTATTAGGGCACTTAGACTTTTGTAAACATTTTTCATAAACATAGATAGATTGGGTAACAAGATTAATTGTAAATACTTGTTTTTCAATTGTAAATGCAATCGATTGCGATGATTCGCAAAATAACACGCTTGTAGCGTCTTAATGTGGAACTCTAAATTTGTGTTATACCGTGGTAATATACCTGCAATAGGGTTTAAGCCCTTAGGTTTGAGTGCATCGAACGATGCATTAGTGAAAACTAATTGTAGAAAAGATGATGCATAGGCAATCGTTTTGGGTTTTATTGTTACTCTTGACCTTCAATGTTAAATATTCTAAAACAAAATTCAAATTCAAAACCCAAAAATTAAATTTGGTTTGTAAAAAGAATTACAAACCAAAATTATAATGAATTATACATTCACTTATTAATTGGTTGATTAATTACATTTACCAGAATATTCCGACTTATTAAATGCCTTTTTTACAAAAATTAATATGATTTATTAGAAAAATAAAATTCTGTTAATTTTCTAAGTCTGGCCTAAAAATCTCAAAGAATTCTTGAGTTTCTCGAATTTCTTCGAATTCCGGATCAATCAAGGCTCTTTGATATAGAACCTCGCTAGCATCAATTGCGGCCTTTAAATGTATTAATACAACTTCTTTTTGACCACTCGCGGCCGCAATCAATGCTAGTCCATAATAACCATATCCGTATGACCGTCCTGCTGTAACCGACTCTTCAAAAGAAAGACTTGCATTTGCATAGTCTCCACTCATAAAATAAGCCAATCCCTTATTGAAAAAATCCTTGGGATCTGAATACTGATATTGAAAGCGTAAAGTCGCTAATTTATAATCTCCCCTTATTATATCAAGAGCTCCTCTCAGACTTTCATTTGATTTTATAAAATCCTCATTTTTAGTTAAAACGGAGGCATCTGATAATTTTTTGTATGCTTCCCAAGCATACCCTTGCAAAACGAGAATCTGACCTTGATTGTGAAGAACATAGGGATTATTGTCAATTCTTGCGGCTTGCTCTAATAACCTATTAGCTTCTTCCCATAATAAAGCCTTCCTCTCGGGATCCAATGTTCTTTGGGCTTGCCTCATTTTGACCACAGCCAAATTATTATAAGGTATGACTGATCTATATAATTCAGTCATCTTACTATAAATCTCTTCTTTATCTTCAAGCCTTGGTGAAGATTCACCAGCGATTGCCCATTCTATTTGACTCAAGCCAGAATTTACCCCCGTTCCTACTAAAGCTTCTTTGAGTTTAGAAGCCTGTTCCTGATTTAAGCCAGGTAAAGGCTTTGCGAAAATTTCTATTTTAGCTGATCTTAACTTAGGGAATAAATCTTTGGAAACTTGACCAAATCCATTGATACTCCTTAATTCTGAAGATTGAGATTGGTAATCTTTACCATTTAATAAAATAGAATATAATTGATCCTTTTTTTGGGTGGATAATTTATCATAGTCCCTTAATAATAATCTAAAGTCAAACCAATCATTCCATCGGGAAGAAATTTCCACTAAACTATCTTCAAAAAGAAAATTAGAATTATTTAAATAATCTAAAGCTGCCTTCGCTCTATCCATCCCCAGTTTACTACTCCTACCTTCAGCAGATTCAGGTGATTGAGTCCCTGTGATTTTAACAGACGAAATGGATGGAAATAGTAAAATAAAATTTTTAAGGCTATCGAGAACCTTATCATTTTGATTGCCTCCTTCAACTTTGAAAGAGCCTTCTCTAAATAAAATTGAAAACTCACCGTATCTGGAGAGATCTTTATCCAAACTTCCTGTTGGTATAAAAAGCCCCACCTGAGGGATCGGTTCATCGGGACTTACTTTTCCTACTTTTGCTAATAAAGGAGTAGTGATTATACCCTTGGCTAGAATCTTTTTTTCGGCAGGCTTATCAATATTTTTCCCTTGGAAAAATAAAGCTTCTAAAACAGAGCTTTCCATCCAAGATTCATATTTGAATTTAAAATCCTTTTTATAACTATACTTTCCTACCAGCTTCTGTAAAACCACTTCTCCCAGATCCAAACTTCTTTCTGAACCTCTGAGGCTAATTTCTATCCTTGGGTTTTTCGGACTTAAAGCTGAAACAATTGGAATCTCACCTGAAACCTGAAAAGAAACAGAATCTCTTTGAAAAACTATTTTAGAAGGAACTACTTTAGAATTTTCAAGAAAATTACTTTCAGGCACTATTCTTGACCCACAAGAAATGAGCATAAAGGCAGTGAGAAAAAATAAAATTGTTTTTAAAAACAATCGATTAAACATTGGGCTTTATAGTTTGGATCAACATTTTTTTTAAATTTAAGCTACTAAACCACTAATTAGACCATGGAAAAGATAAAATTATTCTTTGAGGAAAGGGCTTTTGGAGTTTGTTCTAGATTAGGAGAGAAATTAAACTTCCCTATTGACAGCATTCGATTATTTTTTATTTATACCTCATTTATCACAATGGGTTCTCCAGTGATAATTTATGTAAGCATGGCAATGATGATGAAGATTAGAAAATACTTTAGAAAAAGTAACAATCCAGTATTATTTGATTAAAGGGAATTAAATGTCTTTCTTCTAAGCAAACCAGTTTTCAATATAAGAAAACGAACGGGACCTCGAGATGAAATTGCCAATTCTTGATTGGATATTATTTTTTGTCTCTTGGAAAGATTTCGGTTGGAAATAAACTCACGGTACCCCCTAGCAATCGATTTAGCATTTTCTTTTTCTCCTTTTACTAAAAATAAGATTGCAGCTATCATCTCGAAGAATAGTTTTGCAAGGAAAATCATCCAAAAAACTACCCCTCTTTCATTTTTATAAATCATCATTAAATTATTCCGAATGTTTAAAAATAGCTTTTTTGGACTATTTCTATTCAATGTGGCCCCTCCAATATGATACACTTTTACACCTCCGAAATACCCTACTTTCCAACCAAGATTTCGCATTCTCCAGCATAAATCAATTTCCTCCATATGAGCGAAAAAGTGTGCGTCAAAACCGGATAAACTGTGGAATACTTCTGCTTTTACCAACATACAAGCCCCAGAAGCCCAATCTACATCTATAGAATCATCATACTGACCGTTATCATTTTCTATATGTTCCCAAATTCTACCCCTACAATATGGATATCCAAGTGCATCTATAAATCCTCCCCCCGCTCCTGCATAATCAAATTTTTGAGGATCTTGATAAGAAAGGATTTTCGGTTGAAAAGCTGCGTATTCCGGAAGTGAGCTCGCATAAGAAACAAGATTAAGATCCCAATTGGGAGTTACTTCCACATCTGAATTTAAAAGAATATAATAGTGATATTTACCTTCTAATTCTGAAAGTCCCCAATTATATCCACCTGCAAAACCAAAATTTTCTTTTAGCAGGATTAAGTTTATGGTGGGGAATTCATTTTTTAAAATTGAAATAGACTGATCGCTACTTGCATTATCAATAACCCAAATATCCAATTGGCTATGAGCCAAAACTGAAGGAAGAAATTTTTTTAGCATTTCTTCCCCATTGTAATTGAGTATGACTATCGCACAGGATTTCATGTGATAAAAATAGGATTATATATGGTCACATGGAATCTATAAAATTTGAAAATCAAACGATGGTGCGACATTCCTGCATGGCTCGATCTCATCCAAACATTCCGCCTAAATCCATTCCTGGGATATTTGGAATAACCCCATCTGTTGCAGATTTCATGGCTGCTTTTATTTTTATTTCTATTGCTTCCATCGCAATATTCGTGGCAGCAACCACAAGATCACTTAACATTTCTTTATCAGCTGGTGTCAATAATGACTCATCTAATTCAATTTTTAGTACTTTCCGATCGCCATTCACAATTACTTTTACCAGTCCTGCACCTGACTCACCCTCTGCGGTAAGATGAACTAATTTTGACTGAGCTTCTTTTATTTTAGCTTGGGCATCTTTTATTTTACCCATCATTCCCATGATATCAAACATATTTTTCTCTTTAACTTAATTCTAACTAATTTATTTTCAATATTATACAGTCTTCAAATAAAAGCTGATTCATTTATTTTGTCTCTTATAAGAGGAAAAGATTTAATAGACTGGAAAATTTTATCAAATTCAAATTTCTTGTAACTTTTTAAAAGACTTTTAAGTATAAAAACTATCCAAACCATACTTTTATGAAACCAATCGAACCCATTGAAAAAGAGCACCTTGCAAACCTTTATTTTAGTAAAATTGAGGTAATCCCAGATCCAGAATTACGAAAAGCCCGTATGGCAAAGTTATACCGGTCTCAAACTCTAGGTAATCTTCTTCAAACTAAGGTACTTTTGACTTTTAAAGCAGCTGATGAACAAATATATCAGGTATATACAACTGTATGGGCAGTTGGTGGAGATTATATATCCTTGAAAGGCGGAATGACAATTCCTATTACCTCGATTTTAGAAATAGATTAATCCCCTAATAAAACTGAAATCACTTCATTCAACTTCAAATTTTCTTGATTCCCTGAGTCTAGATTCTTAAGGGCCAAACTCTCAGTTTCAATTTCATTATCTCCACAGATACCAACGAAAGGAATTCCCTTTTTAGTGGCAAAATCTAATTGCTTTTTCACTTTCGTCAAATCAGGGAAAATTTCCGCTTTTACACCGGCTCTTCTAAGATGTGATAAGATTCTTAATGCATAACGAAAGCCATTCTCATCAAAATGAGCAAGTAAAATTTGCGTGCTTTTCAAACTTTCCTCAGGAAATATATTCAGCTCCTCCATCACATCATATAAGCGATCCACACCAAAAGAAAAACCAACTCCAGAAACTCCAGGCAAACCAAAAACGCCTGTCAAGTTATCATATCTCCCTCCTCCACTCACTGAGCCGATTGATACTCCATTCACTTTCACTTCAAATATCGCCCCTGTATAGTAAGATAAACCTCTGGCAAGCATAATATCAAAATCCAAATGATCCAGATCCTCTCCCATTTGATTGAGAATCTCAAGCAATTCTTCAAATTCTGAAACTCCAATCAAGCCAATCTCACTACCTGCCAAGAACTCCTTTAAAAACTCAATTTTACCTTTTAGGTTTGATTCTAGTTTAACCAAAGGTTCTAATTTTGATAAGGATTGTTCACTAAACTCCCTTTGAGCTAGTTCCTCCTTTACTTTAATCCAACCAATTTTGTCCAATTTATCAATTGCAATGCAAAGTGGACCTTCTTTTCCCGATTCACCAATTGCCTCAGAAATCCCTGTGAGAATCTTTCTATTATTGACTTTTATATCGTAATCTGTTAAGCCTAGCTTAGCAAAAACATCTCGAATCATTAAAATAATTTCCGCTTCGCAAACCAAACTATCTGTTCCCACCACATCGGCATCGCACTGATAGAACTCTCTATATCTTCCTTTTTGAGGCCTATCAGCACGCCAAACAGGTTGAATTTGAAATCTTTTAAAAGGGAAACTAAGCTCATTCCTGTTCATCACAACAAATCTGGCAAAAGGCACTGTCAAGTCATATCGCAAACCTTTCTCAGCTACTTTAGGCAAAGTGGCTTTAGCTCCTAATGAAAAATCTTCTTGGGTTACATTTTTGAGAAAGTCACCGCTGTTTATGATTTTAAAAAGTAACTGATCCCCTTCATCTCCATATTTTCCAGTCAACGTAGAAAGATTCTCCATTGCAGGTGTTTCGATCTGTTGGTAGCCAAATAACTGGAAGGTTTCTTTAATAGAATTCAGAATAAAGTTCCTACGAGCCATTTGAATTGTTCCAAAATCTCTTGTTCCTTTGGGAAGGCTAGGTTTTTGCATGCTTATTCAGGTGATTTAGATTTCAAATTTATTCAAAAAATGGAAAACAGCCCCCTTTATAGGAATCTATTAGAATTAATTTCATGATAGTTCTAGGCTAAAAAGATTTGTTTTCTTAATTTTGCGCTTCGTTTCGAAACAATAACATTAAAAATATACGACCATGGCAGTTACAACTTTAAAAAGAAAGCTGAAAAGAAAAAGATTATCTCAGAATACTCGAGTGATCAAAATTAAGCAACTGAGCGCTAAGCCAGTAATCAAAAACGTGGACGTTGAAGAATTGAAAAAATCTTTCGATAAATAATGTCCTGATTATCGGGTAAAAAGCGGTCAACTGGCCGCTTTTTTTATTTCCCCCTTTTTCCTAATTCGACAACTTTTAAATTTTTAATATTCCCTGCTTCTAAATCAAATAAAAGCAAGGTTCTCATTTGATGAAATCCTTGTTGGCCTATAGCCCCAGGGTTCATATATAGGCAATTTAAAGCTTTATCATATTCAACCTTACAAATATGGGAATGCCCACAAATGAAAAGATCTGGATTTGATTCTTTAATTTTTGATTTCACTCCTTTGGCATACCTTGGAGGCTTACCGCCTATATGCGTCATTAAAATTTTTACACCTTCTGTTTCCCAAAAAGCCCACTCAGGATAAATACTTTGGGATTCCAGATCATCAATATTTCCAAATACAGCCCTTATCTTTTTTCCTTTCGGTAAGGATTCCATTACATCTCTGTTTCCGATATCACCCGCATGCCATATTTCATCCACATCTTGAAGAAAAGAAAGGGTTTTTTCATCAATATGGCTGTGAGAATCAGAAATCAGGGCGACCTTAGTGGGCATTTGAAAATAATAGGGTTAAATTTCTTATAATTTTAAACCCAAATTAATCACAACAACCCGATCCATTATGAAATCTTTAAGAAATTCCATCTTTTACAGCATTGCAGTACTCGTAATTTTCTCCTGTTCTAAAAACGAATCTTACGACTCTATTGATTCTCTGACGGCTCAGAAATTCGAAGAGATCGTCAATACTAACAAAGAAGCAATTATCCTGGATGTTAGAACACCTGATGAATATTCAGAAGGACATATTTCAGGAGCACTTAATATAGACTATATGGACGACGCCTTCGAACAAGAAATTGCAAATCTAAATAAAAGCAAAACTTACCTTGTTTATTGCAAAGCCGGTGTAAGGCAGGATAAGGCTAGCATCAGGATGAAAGAACTTGGTTTTGAGCACATCATTTTATTAGAAGGCGGAATCACAAGTTGGCAGCAAAATGGAATGCCCCTTGAAAATTGAGGCTTTGCTTTTGATCTTTTAAAAAATTGAAGGATTGCCAAAAAAACAGACAGATAGTGCATTTTAGAATTTGAAAGTGCGAAAACTGTGAGTTTGGGATAAATAAGGAGATTAATCCATCGGGGTATTTTTGCAATTGCCCAATTCCTTTCTATTTTTACGAACCAAATTTTGTCTTAAACTAATGAGAGAATTACAGTTTCGTGAAGCCCTGAGAGAGGCCTTGTCTGAAGAAATGAGACGTGATAAAAGCGTTTTCTTGATGGGAGAAGAAGTTGCTGAATATAATGGAGCTTACAAAGTGTCTCAAGGGATGCTAGATGAGTTCGGACCAGAAAGAGTCTACGATACGCCTATCGCTGAACTTGGTTTCGCCGGTTTGGGGGTTGGAGCAGCGATGAATGGTTTAAAACCCGTCATTGAATTCATGACTTTTAACTTTTCATTGGTAGCTATCGATCAGATTATCAATTCCGCCGCCAAAATGCTTGCCATGACTGGGGGAGCTTATAGTGTGCCAATTGTATTTCGTGGCCCAACAGGAAACGCAGGTCAATTGGGAGCTACTCACTCTTCAAATTTTGAAAATTGGTTTGCCAATACCCCTGGACTAAAAGTAATTGTTCCTTCAAACCCTTATGATGCAAAAGGTCTTTTAAAGGCCGCTATCCGAGATCCAGATCCTGTAATCTTCATGGAATCTGAGGTGATGTATAGTGATAAGGGTGAAGTTCCAGACGGAGAATATTTACTTCCAATCGGAGTGGCTGATATCAAAAGAAAAGGAAAAGATGTAACCTTGATTTCTTTTGGGAAAATGATGAAAGTTGCACTCCAAGCTGCTGAAGAAATGGCAAAAGAAGGAATTGATTGCGAAGTAATTGATCTAAGAACTGTTAGACCAATCGATTATGCCACTTGTATTGAATCAGTTAAGAAAACAAACAGAGTAGTGATTGTTGAAGAAGCTAATCCGCTTGCTGCGATTTCTTCCGAATTAACTTATCACTTCCAGAGATATGCATTCGATTATTTAGATGCACCTGTGATACGGGTAAATTCAATGGATATACCATTAAGTTATTCACCAACATACATCGATGTGACGATTCCTAATGTAAAAAGAACCGTAGATGCTATTAAGAAAGTATCCTACAAGAATTGATTTTCTCTGACACACAAAAAAAAACCGGCCTCAAAAAGGCCGGTTTTTTTCATTATTACCCAATCTATCTATTAATTATTTTTAAACTCTATAAAGTTGAAACCTTGGGAATCCCAAGGTTTCAACAAGAGATATTTTATTTATTATTATTGGTCATTCCTCCGGTTGCCCCACCTTGATTCATGTCGCCACCGTCGCCACCACTTTTTAAATCATCGTTATTCACAGACTTCTTTCTTCTTTGTCTCTGATCCATGCTAAGCTTACCGATTCTATAGCTGAAGTTAATTTTGAAGTTCATATTTCTCATCACGTTTGTACTGTTTTGAACAATAGTTGGTGTGATGATTTCATTTCTAACTTTGAACTCTTTTGCTAAGAAGTTATCTGCTCCGAATCCGATACTACCTCTTTTCTCATTGAATTGTTTATTCAATCCAAGACCGTAAGCAGCAAATCCACCTTGAGATCCTTGTAATTGAACTCTGTTACCTCTTGCAAAAGTGAAAAGTTGTACTTGCCAATCTTTAGGTAAAGTATAGTTACCAAACATCCTTCCACTAACTACAAAACCTGAGTTTGAAGCAGCAAAAGCAGGATCTGTTAATCCATTGTCCAACATCGCATAATAGGTATCGATACTTCCGTTCAATGAAAACTTACTACTGATATTGATGTTTGTAAAAATACTTCCACCAATTGCCTTTTCTTGTCCAATATTTTCATAGTTAGTCGAAATGACTCCGTCATCAAGAACATTTCTTACTGCTTGAATAGATCCAGTTGTGTTTCTATAGAATGCTGTGAAATTCAACATAGTCTCCTTGAAGTAAGTACTATAACCTAATTCATAATTATCTGTGAATTCAGGGTCCAAAGTTGGATTACCTTGTGATATTTGAGTTGGGTTAGAGACATCAATGTTTGGATTCAAATATCTTAAAGATGGACGTGAAATACGTCTATTATAAGCAGCCTTGATCAAATTACCATTGCTCATCTTTCTACTTAAATTCACACTTGGAACTAATGTTCCGTAGGATGGAATACTAACAGCGTTCTCTGTTTTAAAATCAGCATTGATTGTAGTATACTCATATCTCAATCCTGGCTTCAAAGTGTAATTCTTCAAGAATGTAGTCGTGTAAGACACGTATCCAGCTGTTACATTTTGATCGTAATTAAAGGCATTGGTCAAAGAAGGATTTTCACTTTCTATATACTCTCCATCTGCACCATCCGCCTGGAAATAAGCGAAATCTGAAATTGCTTTTCTAAGGATGTTTTTTGCCCCATATTCTAAGATTGATTTTCCATCTTTTCCTAGTGGCTCAACAAAGTCCAATTGAACAGTAAATTCTTCATTCTTGCTTGGATTATCATTCTTCAACCTTGAATCGATTGTAGCTAAATCTTCCTCAAACAAAATATTTACAAAAGAATTTTCACGATTATCTCTACTATACAAAGTCAAAAAGCTAATTTCTTTTCCTTTCTTCTCGAAGGTTTTGGTATAATTCAAACTTATATCAACAGAATTTGAATTGTCTTTTGTATCTGTTTCTCTTAAGGCGTTCCTTACTAAGTTCCCATCAAGAAAATTCTGGGTTAGGAAATTATTCTGCTGATTATTAGAATTTCTAATACCAAAATTCACAGCACCAGTAAGAAAATTATACTTATCAATTTCATAATCAACTCCAAAATTATATCTCCCAAAAAGATAAGTTCTGTCAGTATCAGCAGATTGTAAAATTGTTGAGGCTGAGTTATCTGGATTAGTTACGACTTGTTTGTTTTCAAATCCACCAATAGTATTGTAACCTGCTCTACCGAAGCCTCCCAAAGTAAATCCAAACTTTCCTTTTCTGGCACTTGCATTAAGACCAAAGTCAGAACCTCTTAAACCTGTACCAGTTCGAATGTTCATAGACATTCCTTGGAGATTGTTCTTCTTTGTTACAATATTAATTACACCTGAAGTTCCTTCAGCATCAAATCTTGCAGATGGAGAAGTGATTACTTCTACCGCCTTGATTTCATCAGCTGGGATTTGCTTCAATGCATCAGTTATACTACTGGCAGCAATTGCAGAAGGTCTGTTATCGATTAAGACAGTAATATTGCTACTCCCTCTCATTGATACGTTTCCATCTAAATCAACAGAAAGCATTGGAACTCTTCTCAAAACATCTGTTCCATCTCCACCAGCAGTGGTTTTATCATTCTCTGCTTTATAAATAGTTCTATCTACTCGCTCCTCAATTAATTCACGTTGACCTTGAACAGTTACCTCTTCTAGAGCAACCCCTTCGTCAGTCATAAGGATATCTCCTAAAACTACATCACCATTGGGAGATTCAACTTTAATATTTTGAACAGACTTGGTTTCAAAACCTAGAAAACTAATCTTAAGAGTATATTCTCCTGGAGTCATTCCGGTAATAAAAAATTTACCTTCATCATCTGCTACACCGCCGGCAATGTTTTCTTCAGTACCTGCAACATATAATGCAGCAGTTGCATAGGCTACTGGCTCTCCAGTATTCTGATCCTTTGCAACTCCGATGATTCTTGCCGGAGTTTTCTTTGTTGTTTCATTAGTTTGAGCCAAAATACTTGATGAGGCTACAGTGCTAAAAAACAGAATTAAATAAAATAATTTTTTCATGGTAGTTATTGCTGAGTTGCTTTACACAGATATGTACAGCAAAACAACAGTGTTTGTTCAAGACTATAATGGAGTAATAGACCATTAGCTTAGTTTTGTCGACAAAACCACAGATTCATCCGACAAAACCTCAAATCCACTCGATAAACCGATTTATCGACTCTATGAAGTCCTATAAAGGTGTAATCCATGAGTTGGTAGATTTTATTTGATCAATTGAGCTTCTTTTCTTTAGTTTAAACCTGAAATTCAAAGAAATGCCTCCATATAGCTCAAAAAAGAATCTTTCATTTATAGTACATCTTTTGGGATGGGTGATGTTATGCATTGTCCTTATTCTATTATCACCTCTTTCCTGGAGAATGGGAGAAAACGATCTGCCAGATGCCTTTTGGTATAAACAGGCGTTTTTAATACTATTCCTAATAGCTGTCTTTTATTCCAATGTTTCAGTATTTATTCCAAAAGTATTACTCAAGGGAAAAAACTCTAAATATCTCCTGTTAGTAATAGGAGGAGCTATTCTTTTTTACTTTTCAATAATCTATTTCGAACAATTCATCAAGTATCCAGAAAAGATGCATGAATTTTTCAACCCAAACAGACCTTTTATTCCAAATAGAAGATGGTTGCCGGGAGATGTGATACAAATCATGCTTTATGTGGTATCAATCGGATTAAGTACGTCTTTGGCACTAGTCCAGAAATGGCAAAGGGATGAAGTGAACAGACAAGATCTTGAAAAGCAAAGAATCAATACGGAGCTATCTTACCTGAAAGCTCAGATAAACCCACACTTTTTCTTTAATACCTTAAACAACATCTATTCTTTGACAAATCTGGACATTAAGAAAGCACAAGAAGCACTTTTAAAGCTTTCTAGAATGATGCGTTATGTACTTTATGAAAATCAAAAAGACGAAACATTATTAAAGAAGGAGGTTAATTTTATACAGGATTACATTGAACTCATGAAGATGAGGTTGTCAAGTAATGTAAAACTCGTTCTTAAAATCGAGGAGCCTAAAGATGATCATATCATTGCCCCAATGCTTTTATTACCATTTTTAGAGAACTCCTTTAAACATGGGATAAGCAGCCAAAAAGAATGTGAAATAAATATCAGGTTGGAGGTTATGGGTGAAACTTTATTTTTTGAGACCAAAAACCAAATTTTCCCGGTACACTCCGATAGCCCTGAAGCAAAAGAAAATGGTATTGGACTTGTTAATACTCAGCGTAGACTTTCCTTACTTTATCCAGAAAAACATAGACTAAAATTTGGTAAAGACGAAGCCAATAATGAGTATTGGGTAAATCTTACCATTAATCTTGCATGAAACTAAATTGCGTAGCCATTGATGATGAACCATTAGCATTAGATTTGATTTGCAAGTTTATAGAGCAAACTTCTTTTTTAAAGCTAGTAGGTAAATTTTCAAATGGTGTAGAAGCCTTAGGTTTCATTAATCAAAATGAGGTTCAACTTATTTTTATGGACATTCAAATGCCTGACCTTTCAGGTATGGAGCTTGCAAGAGTTCTGGATGGAAAGAAGAATTCAGATAAAACCAGAATAATTTTCGCTACAGCGTATCATCAGTTTGCGATTGAAGGATACAAAGTAGAGGCTTTGGATTATTTATTAAAACCATATAGCTACGAGGAATTTTTAAACGCCTCCACAAAAGCCTATACTTATTTTGAGAGGCTAAATTCGAAATCTGAAAATCTTGTCACTCAGATTCAGGAAACAAATACACCTGAATTTATTTTCCTTAAAGTAGAATATCAGTTGGTAAAAGTTATGCTAAAGGATATTGCCTACGTGGAAGCTTATAAAGATTATGTGAAAGTGCATCTAATCTCTAAACCAAATCCACTGCTCTCATTAACTAGCCTAAAAAGTATGGAAGAACTTCTTCCCTCTAAGAGTTTCATGAGAGTTCACCGATCCTATATTGTTTCTCTTGAGCATATTGATTCTGTCTCTAAAAATGTAATCCAGATAGGAAAGCAACACATTACTGTGGGAGATAATTATAAAGAGCCTTTTCTGGAGTTTCTCAGTAAGTGGATGAACTAAACCAAAAAAGGAGCTTTGAAGCTCCTTTTTTGATTATCTTTTGCCTCCCGGCATCAATTTGCTCATGGCTGCTTTCGCGCCACCCATTTTGTTCATCTGCTTCATCATTTTTCGCATATCACTGAATTGCTTCATCAGATTATTCACTTCCGTGATTGTTCTACCAGAACCATTTGCAATTCTCTTTCTTCGGCTTCCATCAATCAAATCTGGCTGCTGGCGCTCTTGAGGAGTCATACTTTTTATAATTGCTTCGATCGGTTTGAATGAATCATCATCAATATCCAAGCCTTTCATAGCTTTCCCCATGCCTGGGATCATACCCATCAAGTCTTTGATATTACCCATTTTTTTCACTTGCTCCAGCTGGGAAAGGAAATCATCAAAGTTGAAATTATTGGTTCTGATCTTAGAATTGATTCTTTTGGCTTCATCCTCATCAAAAGACTGCTGCGCACGCTCCACCAAGGAAATCACATCTCCCATTCCCAAAATCCGCTGGGCCATTCGATCTGGATGGAAAACGTCAATATTTTCCATTTTCTCCCCGGTGGAAATGAATTTGATTGGCTTATTGACTACATGGCGAATAGATATTGCAGCACCGCCACGAGTATCACCATCTAATTTGGTCAGGACAACTCCATTGAAATCCAATCTTTCATCAAAAGTTTTAGCAGTATTCACTGCATCTTGACCAGTCATGGAATCCACTACAAACAAGGTTTCGGAAGGCTTCAAAGCTCTTTTCAGCTCTTCAATCTCCTGCATCATTTGATCGTCAACTGCCAAACGACCCGCAGTATCGACGATAACTGTTTTCTTTCCGGTTTTCTTTGCGTAGGCAATTGCATTGTTTGCAATCTCCAGCGCATTCTTATTTTCAGGTTCTGCATAAACCTCCACGCCGACTTGCTCTCCAAGTACTTTCAATTGGTCTATAGCTGCAGGTCTATAAATATCACAGGCAACTAACAGGACCTGACGACCTTGCTTTTTTAACAGACTCGCTAGCTTTCCCGAAAAAGTTGTTTTACCAGAACCCTGAAGACCAGATATTAAAACTACAGAGGGATCCCCGCTTAGATTAATCTCAACCTTGGACCCTCCCATTAATTTGGTCAGCTCTTCTTGCGTAATTTTAACCAGCAATTGACCTGGGGAAACAGAGATTAACACATCTCTACCTAAGGCTTCTTGCTTGATGGTATCGGTTACTTCTTTCGCTACCTTATAGTTAACATCAGCATCAATTAAGGCCCTTCTGATCTCCTTAACGGTTGTTGCTACATTTATTTCTGTGATGGTACCGGTACCTTTCAGGGTCTTGAAAGCCCGGTCTAATTTTAAACTTAAATTATCAAACATTCCTTTTGCGGCTATTTGCAGCAAAAGTAATCATTTTCATTAGGGATAGAAAGTATCAATTCATCTATTCCTCTTCAAGGCTATATTCTGGGATTAGGTCTGTTTGGGTTTAAATTCCTAATTTGCGGCATCAATTAAAATATCTTAGAAATTCCTTTTTCATGACGATAGATTTCAAAAAAGATTTACTCCCACACGCAGTGGGAATCGCCATATTTTATGCGATTGTAGCATTTTATTTCTCTCCACTCGTATTTGAAAACAAAGTGATTTTTCAGGGTGATATTCTGAAATGGGAAGGCTCTGCGAAGGAGGTAATGGACTTCAGAGAAGAAACCGGGGAAGAAGCACTTTGGACCAACAGCATGTTTGGTGGTATGCCCGCCTATTTTATCAGCATGGATTTCCCGGGTGACATCACAAATGCAATTGTTTCAATATTAACCTTGGGACTTCCTCACCCTATTAATGGACTTTTTCTGGGAATGGTAGCAATGTACATTCTCTTATTGAGTTTCAGAGTCAGGCCTGTTTTTGCAATATTAGGGAGTGTTGCTTTTGCTTTTAATACCTATAATTTACTCAGTCTCGCAGCAGGACATAATGCCAAAATTTGGGCTGAATGCCTGATTCCTTTGATTTTTCTTGGAATTCATCTGGCTTTCGAAAAGAAACGGATTCTTGGAGCCGCTATTCTGGCTTTGGGCCTATTGCTGCAATTTAAATTCAATCATGTTCAAATAACATATTACACAATTCTCATAGCCGGTATCTATGTAATAGTTAGAGTGATTTTTGAGTGGAAAAAAGAAGGAATTGCAGCAATTGGGAAAACAATTGGAATCCTGATAATTGGTGCGACTCTGGCCTTTGGAGGAAATATAGGAAGACTAGCAACAGCACTGGAGTACTCCACTTATTCGACCAGAGGCGAAGTCACAATCGAATCTAAATCTGCCGGTCTCGATAAAGATTATGCTTTCGGATGGTCTAATGGAATCATGGAGACATTCACTTTATTAATCCCGAATTTTTATGGAGGTGGCTCAAATACCCCTCTCCCGAAAAACTCTGCGTCTGAAAAAGCACTCCGCCAACAAGGATTAGATCCTGCTCAAATAAACGGGTTTGTACAAGGGGCGCCTACCTATTGGGGAGACCAACCTTTTACAGGTGGACCTATTTACGGAGGCATCATTTTAGCATTCTTAGCAATTCTCGGCATCTGGGCTGCTCCAAAACAATCGCTTATCACGTTTGGAGTAATTATTGTTTTTTCTTTAATGCTTTCTTGGGGTAAAAATCTCTCCTGGTTCAATTACTTCCTTTTTGATGTATTACCTGGCTATAATAAATTCCGAGCCGTATCCATGTCATTGGGGGTTACTCTTTTTGCGATACCTGTTTTAGGAATGATTTCCTTGGAAAAACTTGTCAAGGAAAATAAAATAAAGCCGTTATTAATATCTGGAGCAATTACAGGCGGAATAATTTTGCTATTCGCCATTGGTGCCGGAATGTTTCGCTTTGAAGGAGCTGCAGATCAAGGCTTACCAGAATGGTTAATTGGCGCACTTAGGGAAGACAGAAAAAGCATGCTTCAATCAAGTGCATTTAAAAGCTTGAGTTTTCTAGCTGTTGCTTTTGCACTTATTTATTTTACCCTAAAAGGAAAAATATCTGATTTAATTTTAGGGGGAGGACTATTTCTATTGGTCCTATTTGATTTATGGACAATCAACAGACCTTATTTAAATTCAGATTCTTTTGATGTCAGTCCCTCAAAAACCTACTTTGCTGAAACTCCCGCAGAAGCAGAAATCCAGAAAGATGAATCCTATTACAGAGTGTTGGATTTAACTGAGGGAATTACTTCTGCTGGAAAAGCCAGCTATAGATTTCATGCAATAGGAGGTTACCATGGAGCTAAACTTCGAAGGTTTCAGGATTTAATTGATTTTAGATTATCCAAAGAGCTTAACGACTTTGTTTCTAAAGCGCAGGAAGGTGATTTTGATTTTGAAGGAATCCAATCTTTTAATATGCTCAATACTAAATATATCATTGCAGGTAATGCAGCAAATGCTGTTTTTGAAAATCCAGAAGCAAATGGTGCTGTTTGGATTCCTTCAAAGATTATTAACGTAAGTTCTAATCAGGAGGAGATTGATGTTTTAGCGGAAATTAATACCAAAACAGACGCAACGGTAAACACAGATGAATTTGGTCAGGTTTCTACAGGTTCTGGAACGGTAACGCTCACTTCCTATGCTCCGAATCATTTGAAGTATTCAGCAAACATGGATCAGGCTGGATTAGCTGTATTTTCTGAGATTTTCTACCCAGTAGGTTGGACGGCAACAATTGATGGTCAGGAATCAGAAATCTTAAGAGTAGATTACCTTTTACGTGGTTTAAATCTTCCCGTAGGCCCGCATGAAATTGAATTTCATTTTGCTCCCTCGAGTTATACTAAAACAAAAACTCCTATGATCATTTTCCAATATTTAATAATTCTTGGATTGATTGGTGGAGTTTATTTTACAGTAAAAGAAAGTAATGCAAGAACCTAAAGATAAAATTGTCAGCTATTACGATCAGTTTGCCGAGAAGCAAGAAAAGACCGGGATCAACTCAAGACACCTTAGCATCCTCGACAAGGTAATGGCTGCAGGACTAAAATCCCACCATAAAGTTCTAGAAGTGGGTTGTGGAATCGGCACTGTTAGTAGTTTATTAGCAGGACAAGTGAAAAATGGGGAAGTACTTGCTGTTGATATAAGTCCTGAAAGTATTGAAAAAGCCAAGCTGATTTGGAAATCACATTCAAATTTGAAATTTGAAATTTCGGATATGTCTGATTTCCACAAGGTGAATCAAACTTTCGATTTCTTCATTTTTCCGGATGTGTTGGAACATATTCCAGTAGATCAGCACCAAAGATTATTTCAAAATATTCAGGAGCACTCACATCAAGACTCTGTCATATTTATTCATATTCCTGCTCCAAGATATTTGCAGTGGATGATAGAAAATGAACCTGAAAAACTTCAAGTTATTGACCAACCTCTTGATTCAGGAGATTTGATAAAAAGTATTACATCAAGTGGCTTTTATCTCGAAAAAATGGAAACCTACCCCGTATTCTTTGAGGAGAAGGACTATCAATATTTTGTCTTCCGATCTCAAAAATCTCTGAGCAAATCTACCCCAAGAAGCAAGTGGCAGATCCTTAAAGAAAGACTAAGTATTCGACTTAGACATGGAATTAAATAAAGTAAAATGAAAATTCAGAAAAATACAGTAGTAGGACTCACATATGAGTTGAAAGTAAGTAAGCTTGAGGATGAAATAGAATCTTCCCCATTTAGTGTGGAAGTGAGAGATAAGGAAGATCCATTTTACTTTTTATTTGGTCAAAGCGGATTACCTGAAAAGTTTGAAGAATTATTGGTAGGTCAATCTGAAGGAGAGCCATTTTCTTTCTCACTCTCAGTTGAAGAAGCGTATGGAGCACCGGATGAAGAGCTGATTATTAATCTTCCAAAATCTCAATTTTCCGGAGAGCAAGGTTTCAAAAAGGAAATGCTTGAAGAAGGAAATTTTCTACCATTGATGGATGAAAATGGTTACCCAATGCAAGCAAAAATCCTTAAAGTAATTGGTGATGAATTGTTACTTGATTTCAATCATCCATTAGTTGGGTTTGATCTTCATTTTGATGGAAATATTATTGAAGTTCGCAAGGCAACTAAAGAAGAGGTTGATCATGGTCATGTGCATGGAGAGCATGGAACTCACCACTAAAACTTAGAAATGTATTGAGGGGAATGAAATTAAATCATTCCCTTTCTTTTTTCAATAAGCACCCTTAATCAATGACGAGGTTTTTTTTTCTTCTTTTTTTGACTTCTACGGCTTGTGCTCCTTTAGATAAAAAAGAGAGCAAGGAGAATGAGTTGAGCAGCTCAAAAACAGATGATTACTTTAGGGTTGTAGAGGGGCATGATGAGGAAATAGATCAAGACTTGATCAAAAAAGGAGAAGTTTTAATTGCATATTCGGATTGTTTAGATTGCCACAAAATTGAAAATAGGGCAAAAGGCCCGGCGTTTTTGGACATTGCCAAGAGATACCCTTACCAAGAAGTCTATATAAATCTATTATCCCGCAAGATAATCAACGGAGGGAATGGTTCATGGGGAAATCCAATTATGTCAGCCCATCCAAATCTCAGCTTTGAAGATTCAAAAGCAATGGCTGCCTATGTGCTGTCTTTAGATAAATTAGAAGATTAAGCTCTTCCTTTAAATAAACTATTCGGGACTTTTTGGATTCTATATTACTTATGGTGTTACTTTTTTAAAACCATCACTTTATCCTCATCAAATTGAAGATAAACTCTATCTCCAATCTTAAATTTTCGAAGAGGATCATCCACTTCCCATAGATCTCCACCATTTTTTAATCTGACTTGAAGACTATTGAAATGAACTAAAAATCTTGAATCCTCTACATGTCCAAGAATAGATCCTTTACTCCTTAATTTCACATTTGAAGGCCGGATATAAGAGTTAAACCTATCTGGAATTAAATTAATCGGACTAAATAGTTGAGCTACATATTTGGATTTTGGATTTTCGCAAAGCTCTTGGGAGGTCCCCATTTGAATAGTTTTACCATTTTGCAAAATCAGCAAATTATCGGTTAATCTTAAGGCATCATCCAAATCATGAGTTACAAAAATTACGGTGGTGCCTAATTCCAAAAATAATTCTTTAAGTTCTGAAATCAGTTGGTGGGTTTGAATTGTATCCAGTGAACTGAAAGGTTCATCGAGAAGCAAGAGATCCGGTTCAACGCTTAAGGCTTTTGCTATTGCTACTTTCTGTTGTTGCCCTCCAGACAGTTGTCTTGGATAACGATCTTTAAAATCTCTTAAGCCAAGAAGTTTTAAAAGCGTTTCAACTCTTACTTTTCCATAATCTTTTTCAAAATGTAAAAGGGGCCTTGCTATATTTTCTTCAACAGTAGAATTGGGAAACAAATGATAATCTTGGTGAATAAGTTTTATCTCATCATATCCAGAAACAAGCTTATGTTTAGGGTTCAAGATTAACTCACCATCTAAATGTACCTCCCCTGCATCCTGTACCAATAGCCCGGCCATGATCTTTAACAAAGTACTTTTCCCTGAACCACTCGCTCCTACTATGGATAGGAAATCCCCTTTCTCAAGTTCCAATGAAAAATTTGTAACTGCTGCGGTATGGCCATAAGTTTTTGAAACCTGGCGCAATGAAAAGTAACTCATAGACGTATTTCTGCCTGAATTTTTTTAGGCAGGCGGTCAAATATAAGTTCGTATGAGTGATCTGCCAATTCTAAAATCAAAGAATCAGGAACATTCCCAGTGGTACTAACTGAATTCCATTGCTTTTTATTCATATGATACCCCGGTGTAATGCCATCATACTTTTCTCTCAATTCAACCGCTCTTTCAGGATCACATTTAAGATTTATGTATTCAAATAAATTAATAGAAGTAATAGAGAAGATTTTTCCCCCTACCCTAAAGCACAAAGTATCCTCATCAAACGGAGTATCTTCTGTTACTCCAGGTTTAGCTAAACAATAATCTCGAAAGTATACTAAATCCATAAGCTTACTTTTTTTACGATCATTTTTGAAAAATAACTAATTGAATTCAAATTGCATCCCAGACTTAGAATTATACAAGTTTTGAAGAACCTTTTTATTATTAAAAGGTTTACCTTTTGTGAGTAAGGTCACTCAAGTGAAAAGATAAAAAAGTCACCTTTGTTTCATGGAAAAATACATCAAAGCAATTTCAGACGGATATTACGGTTATTGGAATTATTTGGTAAATGAAATCCTCAACCCATCTTGGCATAATTACTTCTATTGGCTCATTGGTGCCTCTTTGGTTATTTGGCTTTTAGAGATTGCTTTTCCTTGGAGAAAAAATCAACCTATCATCAGAGAACACTTCTGGCTTGATATCTTCTATATCTTTTGGAACTACTTTTTGTTCGCTCTCATCGCCTACAATGCCCTTTCCATGGTGGCAGTAGAAGCCTTCAATGATTTCCTAGGTCTTTTTGGGATTACAAATGTGGTGGCGATTAAGGTAGATCAACTTCCAAGATGGGTCCAATTGCTGTTGATTTTTCTGATTCGAGATTTTATGCAATGGGCAATACATATGATGTATCATCATGTAGGCTGGATGTGGGAATTCCACAAAGTTCACCATAGTACAAGAGAAATGAGCTTTTCTGCCCTCTTAAGATATCATTGGATGGAGAATATTTTATATAGAACCTTGGAATATATTCCATTAGCTATGATTGGATTTGGAATAACTGACTTTTTTATTGTTCATATTTTCACACTTGTGATTGGACAATTAGGACATGCAAATCTTTATATTCCATTAGGTCCATTTCGTTACATAATCAATGGTCCACAAATGCATCTTTGGCATCATGCTAAAAACCTTCCAGAATCGCATCCAAATGGATTTAACTTTGGGATTTCTCTAAGTCTATGGGATTTTATTTTCAAAACAAATTATTGGCCATCAGATGATGAAAACCTTCCGGTGGGACTCCCAGATGATGAAAATTATCCTGAAGATTTTTGGGGTCAAAACCTAGCTCCATTCAAACGGATCTTTCAAAAAAAATAAATCAGTCGAAGATTAGTCTTTTTATTTTTTCCATCGTTTAAGAATTTGTGATTCCTAATAACATCACATCTCAAGCATGGCTAAACAACCTGAAGGGAAACCGAAAAATGATAAAACGGCCCCCACAAAAACCCTGAAAGAAAAAAGAGCTGCGAAAGCAGCGAAGAAAGAAAGTAAAAAGAGGGATTAAAATATTCTCAAACCTAGGTGCAGAAATTCTGCACCTTTTTTTTGTTTAAAATGAATCAACAAATTAGATGAGTGATAATTAAAAAAAGTCATAAAATACAATGGTAAATTAGATTTGTCTAATTAGTATAATATTACTAAATTCATTTAGCTTTTCTTTTAGCTATTGATTTATAAGTTGAATTTTTTAAACAAATTGATGATGTTATTTAAAAGTTTTCTACCATCACTTCCACTACAGCCTTTTATAAAAACTTACCAGATAAGACATTTTACATTTGAACCTGGAGCGAAAATTCCAATTAAAGCCTTTCCACCCCGACCCGAACAATATTTACTTTTCTTTCCTAGAGGTTTTGAAACACAATTCAACTCAGAGGGAGGCAATAGCAAGAAATTATCAAAGCCAACTATCACTGGTCAATACACCCAAAGGATAAATAGGCTGGTCAGTCATGATTATCTTTTAATTCAGGTTGTTTGTAAACCCGGAGCTTTATTTAGGCTTACAGGAATTCCCTACTACGAAATGCGAGACCAAAGCATTGAATTGGATTCCGTTTTTCCGAATGAATTCAATACAATAAATCAACAGCTGCAGGACTCGAAATCCTATTTAGAAATGATATCCTATATGGATATTTTTCTTTTGGACCTTTTTAACAAAAAATCGAAGGAGGTCAATCTTCCATTTGATAAAGTAATCCCTTTCTTAACTAATTGGAATGGATCTATGAATATAGATTGGCTAGCAGATCAGGCATGTTTATCTGTTAGGCAATTTGAAAGACTTTCTAAGTCCTATTTTGGGATTTCTCCTAAAACCATGACTCGTATAGCTAGGTTTACTGCAGCATTTATCATGAGATCAAGACATCCGGAATACTCTTGGATTCAAATTGCATGGGAATGTGGGTATGAAGATTACCAACATTTAGTTAGAGATTATAAAGATTTTTCTGAAGTAACTCCCAACCAACTTTTAATAGCTGACCAAAATGCACCAGATCGTGTGCTTGGTTTAAGGTGATTCCTTTTTTGCCGGAATTTATTCGATTACTTAGTCAATAATCAAAATTTCAAGATTTTAATACTCGCTGAAAAGTGGAAAGACTGACGTTTCATTTATGGTTCAGAACGAAAGATGTCGATTTTTTACCACCTAAAAGCGGTTTTTAGTTGCAACCTTTAACTAGCAATTAAAGGAAATTTTATTGCCAAACATTCTTTAACCTTAATCCAAAATTGAAATGAAAAATCTCAAAAAAAAGTTTTCCATCGATTTTCAAAATTTGAGAATCAAGATTGTAGCACTGGTAATTATGCCATTTTTAATTGGTGTTATTATCCAAAGTTGTAACCCCAGAGAACAGGGGCTCCCGGTAAAACCACATAAAAGTCCAGAAATGGTTTTAAAATGGAATACCCAAATCCAAAAGGCTTATACGTTTCAGGGTGCTGGAAGTGGGTTTTCTCCTCCCCTCATTGCAAGATTATTCGCAATGTATCATGCGGGAATGCATGACGTGTTAAATGCTATTGATCCAAGATTTGAAACTTATGCCTATTTTGAAAAAGACCCTGAAGCAAATCCAGAAGCAGCGGTTGCACAAGTTGTGTATGACCTTTTTCAAGAAATAGGAGGCACATTAAAACCTATTTATTCTAATTCTTTTGACAGCTTATTACAAGCTAGCTTAGCTAGTGTACCAGATGGCCAAGCAAAGGAAAAAGGGATTGAGCTTGGTAAAAAAGTTGCTCAGGCAATACTTACCAAGAGAGCTCCAGATGGTCCTTATTTGCAACTAGCAGGATACCCCACTACGCCTGCTTCTGGAACTGAGTCTGGCCAATACCAGTATATTCCACCATTGAATTATGCTTTAGCAGGATTTCATTTACAAAATACGTGGGTCATCAACAGTTCGGATCAATTCCGAGAGGAACCTCCCTACCCAACTAATAGCCCAGAATACCTTGCCGATTTTAATGAAGTAAGAGATTATGGAGAAAAAAACAGTGTACTTAGAAGCGCTGACCAGAAAGCCTATGGAGTTTTTTGGGCAGAAAACACTTCCCGTGGTTGGAATGGTGTGGCAAGAGACATTATGTCAAAAGTCCCAGAAAAAATAATTGATGAGTGGCAAGCAGCAAGACTCTTAGCATTGGTTCATTTTGCAATTGCTGATGCATATATCGCAGTTTTTGACTCCAAAGTTCACTTTAATTATTGGAGACCTATTAGCGCAATTCGACAAGGAGACTTTGATGATAACCCAAACACTATAGGCAATCCTATTTGGGAATCAACCCTCACTACACCACCTGTAGGAGAATACCCATCTGCACATGCTTTAACAGGTGCCGCAGCGGGACAAATCCTAATCAGGTATTTCAAAAATAAAAATATTCCTATTACGATCGATAGCGGTTATTGGCCTGGAACTAGGTCTTTTCCTGATATCAAATCTGCCATCAGAGAAAATTCTTTATCAAGAATTTATATAGGCTATCATTTTAGAAAAGCAGTGGAGGTTGGCGAAAAATCTGGTTTTGAAGTTGGAGACTTTGTATATGATCATGCTTTACAGCCAAAATTTAAAAACAAATAGTCTTTGCTGATTAAGTAGATGATGTAACCTAAATGGCCGATTTCTTTAGAAAAGAATAAAGATAATTTTAATATGAATCTCCAACTTGGCATTAATAAGCATTTTCTTCGCAGGTTGTTTGAAAAGAAAAACCATTCTCAGCATCTTTTTCAGAAATTAAATCGATTGAGTTTGTAAATGAAGGTGCAGAAATTCTGCACCTTTTTTTATGCCTAATAATTCCTATTGATTAGATTAGATGAAACCCAAACAACCACCAACAAATGGACAATCTTTCCTCTCCTTCAAAAAGGCTAGTCTCATTGGACACCTTTCGGGGAATAACCATGTTTTTGCTGATTGCAGAAGCAGCTTTAGTTTACGACTCATTGCTGGAAGCATTCCCCGAACCAGGATTTTTTAATTCCTTTTTTACACAATTTACCCATCATCCTTGGAATGGGCTACGATTTTGGGATTTGATTCAACCATTCTTCATGTTTATAGTGGGTGTAGCAATGCCTTTCTCTTTGAACAAACGCTTGGCAAATCATGCGGACAGATCTCAAGTCACCAAACATATGCTGAAGAGATGTTTGTTACTTTTTCTTTTTGGAACAGGGCTTCATTGTATTTACAGCGGGAAATTGGTTTTTGAACTTTGGAATGTCTTGACCCAACTTTCATTTACAATTTTGGTCACCTATTTTCTAATCAG
>NZ_JAHEBC010000087.1 GCF_024642405.1 Algoriphagus sp.
TAAATAATATAAAACCATTTGAGTTCTTCCTACTGCAAATGCCGGAATAATGGCCAATCCACCCCTATTAAAAGTGTCTCTGATAGCTCTTCCCAATTCGTCTTCCGGTTTTATTGGGGGGCTTACACGATCCCCATAAGTAGATTCTATCCAAAGAATGTCTGCTTTTGGTATTCGGGTAGGAGGGAATAAAATTGGATCATGATATCTACCCAAGTCTCCTGAAAACACTAGTTTTTTCTCTTGGGTATCACCTTTTACTAATATTTTTGTGATAGCAGCGCCCAAAATATGTCCTGCATAATAATAGGTGACTGTTAATTTGGGATGGATATTGAAAGGAGTTCCAAAGGGCTTTGGTACAAGTTTCGGAAAAACTGCTTCTGCATCTTCTATGGTGTATAATGGCAATGGGTTGTCATGTCGGGAATAACCTTTTTTACGGGCATATTCTGCTTCTTCTTCCTGAAGCTTACCTGAATCTAGAAGTAGGATTTTTGCCAATTCAGCAGTAGCTTCTGTACAATAAATAGGTCCGGAAAATCCTTGTTTGACTAGTTTTGGGAGATATCCAATATGATCTAAATGGGCATGAGTTAGTACTATGGCTTCCATTTCCATAGGAGGCATAGGGAATTTATCCCAGTTTCGAGCTCTTAACATTCTATCCCCTTGATAAAGGCCACAATCCACCAAAAATTCAAATTCTCCAATATCAATCAGATATTTTGATCCCGTAACTGCACCTGCCCCTCCTAGAAATTTGACTGTTACATCCATAGCTATTCTTTTTTTGAAAATAGAAGTTACAAAAAAAGAGACACCCAATTGGATGCCTCTTGATTTTTTATCACAAGCCCGATTTCAGCTTTTTAAAGCTCAAATTTCAATTAAGGCTTATTGAGATATACTATCTGTCTTTATTTTGCTCAGTTCAAACTTTGCTTTGCTTATGCTGTCAAGTTCAGCTCTGGAAAGTGAGTCCATATAAACTGATTCCTCATCCTCTGAATCGTTGTCTTCCTCATCGCAAGTGACGCAAACTAATCCTGCTTCATTAAATACCCAGATATTCCTTTGGTTAACTTGTGAGGACCTATAACCATTTCTGTAAATGGTATTTCTAATGATTTCCAGTAAGGACCTTTCCATAATGAAAGGCTTTTCATAAGGAATGTTTAATATTAAATTTACTTTTTGATCTCTGAATGTTTCTAGAGAATTGACATCAAAACCCTCATCAAAAGTAACCAAAGAGTCTCTTACTGAATAGTTATAGACAATTTGCTCAGCATTTTCCATCGCTTCTGCTTTGGTTTTACCTCTTGAGAAAGCATCTTTGGTCAAAGTCACTACAGAATCCGCGGTTCCTTCCAGTCTTAGGCTTACCTGATTAAAGGTTGCATCATCACTGATAGGGTTGAGACTTAAGATTATTGTACCGGCTGATAAAGGGAGAACTTCTTCGCTTTTGTACCAGTTTTCAGACTTGAATAAGGCCACAATTCTTGGAATCTGAAATCCGCAAATCCCTACACATAGTAACCAAAGTCCTAAGGCTACTAGTCCCATTCTTCCTCCTATAATATTCTTTTTGGCTAATACACTAAGTCCTAGAAGTAAAATGATTATTCCTGGGATAACCAATAGGAAAGATGAAGCTATAATTAACCAAACAGGAACCAGATTTGAGAATAGTTCAATTGGGAAATTGTCCATCATTACACCGTAGTCATCATTGGTGAAAATCCCAAAGTATACACCCAAAGCAATCAAAGGTGCTATAGTTATAACCAATCCTAGAAAGAAGACAAAGAGTCCAAAGATAACTCTGACCACGGATATAAATGCTCTTCCGACGGGTCCTAATGCTTTACCTATTGCTTCGATTACCTGTCCGATCACTCTAAATGGAGTCAAAAGGATTTTTCTTGTATTCGATTCTGGTATTTGAGGGATCGGATTCTGACTTTCTTTAACAGTAGTGTCAATGTTGTCCAAAGTTATCTCTCCACCTTTCATCTGGATTCTTTCAGTAATAGAGCTTGCTACTGGTGTGATGATCCATAACACCAAGTAGATCACAAAGCCTGATCCTCCAGCCAAAATCAAGAAAACCAAAGCGAGTCTAGTCCAGATTACTTCAATACCGAAATAAGCTGCCAACCCAGAGGCTACACCTCCTAATACTTTGTCATCGGGATTTCGATAAAGTTTTTTAATATTCTTATCCTCAACTACCTCATAAGAAACAGGTAATATCACCCAAAGAACAATATATGCAATGACAGCAAAAAAGCCGAAGTTTAAGCCGAATCGCAGATTTTCAAATGGCAAATCAAATAGGCCTGAGTTAAATCTGACATTTCCTGAAAACAATAATAGGATTGCTATAAGTCTGGTCCATAGAGGATCTATTGAAAAATATTGGGCAATACCTGCACAGACTCCACCAAGAATCTTCTTGTTTTCAAGTCTCATTAACTTTTTATACCCTCCTTTTTCTGAATCTGGAGGAGTCACATATTTATAATAGTCTTCATCTTTTTGATTTGATGAATTATCAAATTCTTCTTCTGTTTTATCTTCTTCAACAGTTGCAAAATCCGCAATAGTCCCCATTTTCTCAATGAGTTTTTCCACGTTTTCAGCGGTAATTACCTGTTTGTTGTTTTTAAGATTGCTCAGAAAAATCTCTGCAATACGATTCTCTATATCCGAGATAATCTCATGATTGTCTTTGTAAGAAGAGAAATGCTTATTGATGGCGTCTAGATATTTCCGAAGCGTATCATAACCGTCTTCTTCTATGTGGAAGAGAATTCCACTGATGTTGATGCTTATCGTCTTTTTCATGTGTTGTTCAATTTAGAGGGTTGCCACATGGAATCACGCAAGAATAGAAACAAGCTAGATTCTGGAATGTGCTACTCAATTTCATAGGTTCAATTCTTAGAGGTGATTTGTATGGTTGAATTGACTAGTGAAGTCCAGGTTTCAGAAAGTGTACCTAGAAACTCTTTACCTTCCTCGGTAATTGAATAATATTTACGAGGTGGTCCCGATTCAGATTCTACCCAGCGGTATTGAACTAGTGAGGCAGATTTAAGCCTATTGAGTAAGGGATAAAGTGTTCCTTCTACTACGATCATCTGAACTTGGGTAAGTTCGTCTATCAAGTCTGAAGTATACACCTCACCCCGGGAGATAATGTGCAAAACGCAAAACTCCAAGAGTCCTTTGCGCATTTGAATCTGTGTGTTGGCGACATTCATATTTTGGTGATTTATTTTCCTTGCATTTGGAAAATTCCATTTCCATTGCTCAGTTTTATAGAAAAATGATACCAATCTTTTTCACGCTACCTTGTATAACCTAATTCCTTGTGATATAAAGCCTGTTTGGATTGCCAAATAATAAATAATCATCATTTAATGCTTATTTAGGCACTTTTAGATTTATCTGAGAAATTGAAAAAAAAAATTGGACAAAGTGTAACAAATTCTAATTCCCAAAATAAATGCAAAAAAGTGGACAGAATTATGTACGATGGCGTACAGGTGTAGGATTTTAAAAAGAAAAAAGCCAAGTAATACTAACGACTTAGATATTTGCTTTATTTTGTTTTCGTGAAAACCACCCGCTTTGATTTTATTTCAATTTTTCTGATGCTACAGTTTGTAGTATTGATTCAAAATACTGGTTTTACACAGTCCCTTGCTCCCAAATATTCAAATGAATTCCTGAGCATAGGGGTAGGGGCAAGAGCACTTGGAATGGGTGGGGCACAAGCTGCCGCATCGAGAGACGTTACTTCAGCTTATTGGAATCCGGCAGCTTTGATGGGGATTCAACATAAATATGAATTTACGTTGATGCACTCTGAATATTTCGCCGGAGTAGCTCAATATGACTATGTAGGATTTTCCACTCCGATAAAAGACCAAAGCCAAATTGCAGTTTCATTAATACGGTTTGGAGTAGATGATATTCCTGATACAAGGTTTCTCTATGACGCCAATGGAGCCTTAAATTATAATAATATCCAATTTTTTAATGCTGCTGATTATGCTCTTTTGCTAAGTTATGCCCGTGATCTTTCTGATAAGTTTAAAGTTGGGATGAATGCCAAAGTAATCCATAGAAATGTTGGAAAATTTGCACAAGCTTGGGGTTTTGGTTTAGACCTTGGCGGAATTTACATCAAGAAAAAATTGACTTTAGGCTTGATGGTCAGAGATATCACAACCACCTTTAATGCTTGGTCGCACGATGCGGAATTGGTACGTGATATTTATTCTCAAACGGATAATGAGATTCCTGTGAATTCTGTAGAATTGACACTTCCCAGAGCAATAGGGAGTATTGCTTACGATTGGAAATTGGGAGGAGATTTTACGCTACTCACTGTGGCAGACCTAGATATGACATTTGATGGGAATAGAAATACACTTATAAGTACATCAGCGATCAGTATTGACCCAAAAATTGGAATAGAAGCAGGTTTTCAGCGGATTGCCTATTTAAGGGCAGGACTAGGAAACTTTCAATATATTAAAGATTTTGACGGATCTGAATCTCTAAATTTTCAACCTAGCATGGGATTGGGGGTCGTATTAAATGAAAAGTTCCAAATTGACTATGCCTTATCTGATATTGGGAATGTTTCCGAAACACCCTATTCCCACGTATTCAGTGTTAAAGTAAGTCTCGAAAAATTGGCTCCTGATTTTAGAAAATTTAAAAGCTGGAATTGATGATCAAAATAAAAGTAATCTTCAGTTTCATTTTTGCTTTAGCTTTCAATTTTATTGTTTTAGCACAGCAACCCGCATGGTATTCTTATGATCAGACTTATTATAAAATTCTTACTGCAAGAGATGGTATCTTCAGAATCTCACCAGAAGCATTAAGCAACTCAGGTCTTAACGTAAATTCTATTGACCCAAGAAATATCCGGATGTATCATCGGGGAAAAGAAGTGGCTATTTCTATTCCTGGGGAAAATGATGGTAAGTTAGATACAGGTGATTACATAGATTTTTTTGGATTGAGAAATGACGGTACTCTAGACTCATTGTTATATACTTCTTTTGAAAGGATACCGAATCCTTATTTTAATACGCACTCAGATAGCACCGCTTTTTTCTTGACTGTAACTCCTGGAGAATTCGGGAGAAGAATGACAGAAAGAGAAGCTCCCGACAATAATTTGCCGCTCGCAACAACATATATTTCGGAAAAGCTCGAAGTTTTTGGAGAACAATATTCGCTAGGTGTTGGGTATGCTCTTGATTTCAGGTTGTCTATTTACGATCAAGGTCAGGGCTGGATGAGTACAGTAATTACAAAAGGAAATTCCCGACAATTCACAATTTCCGGACTTGGGAATCCCACAAGTTCAAATGAGGGAAGACTTGAAATTGGATTGGTTGGAAGGTCCTTACATAATCACATTTCAAGGATTACTGTTGGACCTTCGGCTACTTCCCAACGGTTGATTCAAACCCAGAATTTTTTTGGCTATGAATATCCTCAATTAACTCTACCATTGTTAATGAGTGACTTTAATCCTGATGGAAGTATTGTGATTACTGTTCAATCTGCTGGTACCGAAGGAGCCGACAATGTTTCGATTGCCTACGCAAAGGTTTCATTTCAGGAAAGGGTAGTGGATGGAGATTTTGGATCAGAGATTTTTATTCTCCCTCCGGGGAATCAGCGAATTTCTATTGGTCAAGCGGCAGGAACCTATGAAGCTTTTGAGATTTCAGATTATAATAACCCCCAGAAAATACTGATTCCTGAGTTAGCGGAGCGACTTAATTTCAGAGCTTCTATTCCTTCTGATAGCAGCAAGATATGGGTTGAAAATATTGATTCAATTATTCAGGTTGAAAAATTGAAGCCGGTTCAATTTAAAAATTATTTAGCGGAACAAGCTGATTATATAGTGGTGGGACATCACAAATTAGAAGAGAGTTCAAACCAATACGAAAATCCGCTCCAATCCTATGCTGCTCATCGTGCTTCTCCATTGGGAGGTGGTTTTAAGACTTTGACCGTATTTATGGAAGATATTTATGATCAATATGGCTACGGCGAGGAATCACCTACTGCACTTTTTGAATTTCTCAGAACTTATTTTCCTGTTCATAAGCCAACTCATCTATTGTTGGCAGGTAGAGGCTTGACGATGTATTCCACTGTTAGACAAGCTGGAGTTACCTATTTCTATAGAAATAATCCGAGTGCTTTTGCTTTTCAAAGCTTAATCCCTCCGGGTGGATATCCAATTTCAGATAACAATTTTGTTGTAGGTTTGGACCCTTCAAATTTGGAAGCTCCTGCTATGGCTGTGGGTAGGATTCCAGCTAAAAACTCCCAACAGCTAGCAGATTACTTAGATAAGGCAATCGAAAAGGATGTAGTAGGAGTGAGTGCGCCTTGGCAAAAGGAATTGATCCACTTGAGTGGAGGGGTTTCGGAATTCGAGCTTAACCGATTTTTTAACTATTTAAACCGCTATAAAACGATTGCTGAAGGTCTTTATTTAGGGGGAAATGTGACAACTTATAGAAAGAGATCAAATTCAACCATAGAATTAATTGATATTACAGGGGACCTAAATGAAGGGAGATCTTTAGTTACATTTTTCGGGCATGGTTCCCCAACAGTAATTGATATAGAAATCGGTTTTGCTTCGGATCCGACCTTGAATTATCAGAATAAAGGAAAATACCCAGTCATGCTTTTCAACGGATGCGATTATGGCAGTGCTTTTGGAACTAATTATACACAAGGGGAAGATTGGGTGATAACTCCAGAAAAAGGTGCGTCAAATATTTTGGCAAATACTTCCATAGGTGTAGATGTAGTTCTTAATAGATATTCTGATTCTTTTTATTCCAAAGCTTTTGCAGATAGCTCGAGTATTTATAAGACGATTGGAGAGGTAAAACGGGAAGCCGAGACAGATTTTATAAATAGATTTGGTACCACACCTCTGAACTATACCCACATGGAACAAATGATGTTGTTGGGTGACCCAGCTGTTCGGATGTTTCCGGCTGACAAATCAGATTATTCATTAGATGAAAATGAGGTTTTCTTTGAAAGTTTTGATGATACACCTTTGAATGCTCTTTCGGATAGTATCAAATTGACTTTTGTGCTGAGGAATATTGGGATAGTAAATACAGATTCTGTTGAATATCGGATCAAACGAAAGCTTCCAGACGGAACTGAAATTGCCTTTGACTCCATTAAAATTCCATATGTCTCCAGAAAAGATACCTTACATTTTTCTGTTCCAAACATAGGTTTGAATTCTGCAGGTGACAATGTTTTCACTTTAGAAGTAAATTCAGCTAAATCGGTACCTGAAATGAATTATTCGAATAATTTGATCAGTGTTACGGAGTTTATTTCTTTGAGTGGAACATTGAATTTATTCCCAATTGATTTTGGAATTGTTTCAGAAAAAAATATCAATTTAATTGCTCAGATTCCTGGAAAAACAGATTCTGATCGAACAATTCTTCTTCAATTAGATTCAGCATCTAACTTCAATTCAGCTTTTAGAAAAGAAGTTAGAATCACCACCTCCGGCTTAGTGGAATGGCCTGTTAATTTAATGAACACTGGTGATTCTACTACTTTTTATTGGAGAACCAAATTTCAGGAAACACGACCTGGCGAATCAGATTCCTGGACTACTTCCAGTTTTTCTTTTATTTCAAATGGACCAGATGGCTGGACACAAAGAACCATTCCTCAACTTGAACAAAGCCAGTTAACAAACTTGGAAGTGAATGAACAAAGAAATGGATGGAAGTATGAGGATAAGAAATTAGGGATTGAGGTATTTACAGTTGGAGCAGCAGTAGATTCTCTGAGTTTTAGGAATACTCAATTTTACCTTGATCAAGTTCCTCAAATCATTGACAATGTCAATAATGCGAATAGTCGTCTATGTCCAAATGGTTCTCTTGGATTAGTTGCTTTTGAACAAAAAAGCTTGATACCATACCTTTCCATTCCCGTTCCCGGGTTTGATATTTTGGATTCCAGAGCTTGTGGCCGTGTTCCTCAAGTTATTCAAAGTATCCAAAATTCCTGGATTACAACTCCTGGGCAGACTTTTCTGGAGCAGTATGTTAGAGGAGTTAAGACAGGTGATTACGTTGTTATTTTCTCCGTAGGTAATGTTACTTTCGATGCATGGCCAGATGAAGCATACGCTTTGTTAAGGGAGTTTGGAGCCAATGAGGCTACACTTAGAAATTTGAAAACCGGAGACCCTTATATTCTTTATGGAAGAAAGGGAATGAAACCTGGTGAGGCTATAGAAATTGTGGGCAAAACGAATCAAGAATTCCCTCCCAATCAGCAAACTCTTTCTTTTGATTCTGAACTGGAAGGATATATTACTTCAGGTGTAATTTTGACACCTAGGGTTGGTCCCGCATCAAATTGGGAGCGATTTTTTCAAAATGTGAATACAAGAACCTGGATCAACGAAGAGGATACTTATTTCGATATTCTGGGTGTAAAATCAGATGGCCAGGAGGAAATTATTGTAGAACAAATTTCTGAAATGGAAATGGATCTTGGTTTTATAAGTGCTGAGGTATATCCATATCTGAGATTAAGATATTCGATGAATGATCCGGAATCTACAGCGCCTGCACAACTCGATAAATGGCAGGTGAATTATACTGGGGTGCCTGAGGGGGCATTGTCAGTTAAATCTTCCAGAGAAAATATAAATTTAAAGGAAGGAGAACAAGCTACTGTAGAACTGATTTTCAAAAATGTTTCCAAATTCAATTTCTTAGATTCGATTCAGGTAGATTGGAAGTGGACTAATTTGGATTCCAAAAAGGCAGAGAGTTTTTCGAAAAAATTCCCTCCGCTGAAAGCAGGCGGGTCAATCGAATTTAGTCTGGACTTCAATTCCGTAGGAAAAGCAGGTGTTAATGAACTTTTGGTTTTTGCAAATCCTAGAATTCAGCAGGAACAGACATTTAGAAATAATCAGATTGATTTCGGCCCTTTTATTAATGTGGAGGCTGATGCATCAAGCTCAGTATTGGATGTAAATTTTGATGGGATTTACATCATGGATGGAGATATAGTCTCTCCATCAGTACTGATTTCTGCCCAATTGGTCAATGATCAAACTTTGATTTATAAAAAAGACACATTAGGAATAGATATTTTTTTGAAGCAGGATTGTGAAAGCTGTGATTTTGCCAGAGTGAATTTTTCTAACCCAAACCTGACTTGGTCACCAGCAACAGATGATTCTAAATTTAAAATATCGTTTTTGCCTGGCCCTCTGGAAGACGGTACTTATACACTAATGATTAATAATGAAGATTCCGCTCAGCCTTATCAAATCAATTTTGAGGTAGTAAATGAATCTCAGATAACTAATTTTTATCCTTATCCCAATCCATTTAGTACGAGTGTGAGATTTGTCTTTACTATAACTGGTTCAGAAGTACCTGATGAGTTAAAAATCCAGATTATGACTGTCACAGGGAAAGTTGTTCGGGAAATATTGCAGAATGAATTAGGACCAATTCGAATTGGAAATAACTTAACGGATTATGCCTGGGACGGGAAAGATGAATATGGAGACCAATTGGCAAATGGAGTTTATATCTATCGTGTGCTGGTTCGGAAAAACGGGCAATTTATGGAGCATAGACCCACTGCAGGAGATAGGGCCTTTAATAAAGGCTATGGGAAAATGTATCTGCTGAGATAGCGAAGCTAATCTTAATAATTTGAATTAAGTGTTCATAAAAAAATGCCCGACTTAAAGCCAGGCATTTAAATATTGTTATTAAAGATTTTTTCTAATCTATGCTTCTTCAAAATATCTTAAAATAGAATTTGGAAGAACAAATAGTGAATTATTGTTTTGTTCCACTCCAAGTACCTTTTAGGCCTTGGTCTTCGTTACTCCATTCTCCACTAATAATACCATTCTCTATCTGACCGGTAAATATTGCTCCACCAGATACAGTACCCACTGTTAATTTTAGATCTCCTTTTCTAGATACTTGACCTTCCATTTTGTAGTTTTCTTCCCACACTTCAGAAATAGCTATTCCAGAAATGGTACCATCTACCACAATAGTCATGGTCCAAGTACCATGATCTACATCTCCACTGAATTCACCAGCCCAGTTACCTATAAATTCGGAATCAGGGTCTAAATCGCCAAACTCAGAAGAACAAGAAAATGTTATTATCCCTATAATTGATAGTATTATTAAACTAATTTTTTTCATATTAATAAACTTAAACTTAATACAATTTTGTTTTTTATGGAAAATTATATTTTTCTCTAGCTTCAATTTTACACTATTTTTCTAAAAGAATAATAATATTTTAATAATTATATGAGTTTTAAACTTATTCGTTAATTCTTATTTTAGGTTTATTGACCAAAAAGATAGAGTTCCTACATCAGAATTTCCTTTGGTTTTGAGTCCTAGTTATTAATAAAATTTCGCGCTTATAACAAAATATAGGGTAGAGTATTTTCTGTAATATGGTTTTAACCAAATCCTATTTAGGAAATAGAGTCTACCTTAATTTTGGTATTAATGACTTTATTATCAGCATAAAAAAAATACATTTTCTTAATTTCTCCTCAAATACCCATAAATACCCATCAATCCTACAATGAGTAATGCGAGCCCAATGGCCCATTGTAAAGGTGTGTTCATAGATTCTTTAGCAGCTAGAAAAGAGTTAGCAATAATACCTGCCGTAAATGCCAAGACGGTTCGGGTAAGCATTCCCGGGATTCCAAAAACTAAAACTTTGAAAAGACTGATATTTAGGGATGCAAAAAGAAAATTTGAAATTGCAAAAGGAACTATTGGACTAATCCGAACAAAAAATACCAGAGAACCTTCCTTTTGCTTACGGGATTCTATTTCAGCATGGAATTTTGGATTCTTTTTGAAAAGTTGCTCAGTCAGTTCCATATTGAAAAGTTTACCGAGACCAAATCCTAAGGCAGAAGCCAGAGAGTATCCCAAAATCAAAAAAGGCAATGAGATCCAGCCAAAGAAAAACCCAGATGCTAATGCGATTAAGGTGGTAGGAAGCAAAGCCAAGCCCATCAGCAAAGCGCCAAGAAATGTATAGACTAATAAATCAAAAGGGTTTTGAAGATTGAATTGATCAAAAAAGTCATAATAAACTGCGAAAATCATACTTCCTATAAAAGGCATGGTAGTAACCCATAGCCAAGCGAGGATTCCTGCGGGATGTTTCCCATAGTAGGTGGAAATAGTTTTGAAAATACTGCCCTTTTTTGTCATCTTTGAACCGCTAATGGGAAGAAATTTCTTCTCACCGCTTGCAAGTTTAGTAAGTGGAACCCGAAAACACACATGAAGTAAGGGAATCTTTCCTTTATCATGATTCCAAAAGAATTAAACCCCGAATAGATATGAAATTTGGTACCAAAGCAATTCATGCCGGTGTAACACCTGATCCAACAACCGGAGCTATAATGACTCCGATTTATCAGACATCCACTTACGTGCAGCGATCACCAGGAGATCACAATGGATATGAATATTCCCGAACGCATAATCCAACACGCACAGCCCTTCAGGATAACCTAGCTGCTTTGGAAAATGGAAAACATGGTATTTGTTTTTCTTCAGGTCTTGGAGCCATCGATGCAGTAGTAAAGCTTTTCAATCCAGGGGATGAGATTATTTCAACCAATGACCTTTATGGAGGAACATACCGCTTATTTACCAAAGTCTTTGAGCGATATGGGATCAAGTTTCATTTTGTACCGATGGGAGAACCGGAATCCATTGCTACCTATATTAACGAACATACGAAGATGATTTGGGTAGAAACACCTACTAATCCCATGATGAATATCATTGATATAGAGGGAGTAGCTAAAGTAGCTAAAGCGCATGGGATTTTGTTGGCGGTGGACAATACCTTTGCTTCTCCATTTTTACAAAATCCATTGGATCAGGGAGCGGATATCGTGATGCATTCTGTAACCAAATACTTGGGCGGACATTCAGATGTGGTAATGGGAGCTTTGATTTTGAATGATGATCAACTAGCATCCAAATTGGTATTTATCCAAAATGCATGTGGTGCTACTCCAGGACCTCAGGATTGTTTCTTGGTCCTTCGCGGGATCAAAACCCTGCATTTAAGAATGGAACGACATAGCCAAAATGGCAAGACAATCGCGGCCTATCTAAAAAATCATCCGAAAGTGGAGAAAGTATACTGGCCAGGTTTCGAAGATCATCCTAATCATGATATTGCTAAAAAACAAATGCGTGACTTCGGTGGTATGATCTCCTTTACTTTGGTAGGGAATAAGCTGGAAGATGCGAAAACTGTAATGGAAAACTTCAAACTTTTTGCTTTGGCAGAATCTCTAGGTGGAGTAGAATCACTTTGTGGACATCCAGCTTCAATGACTCATGCTAGTATTCCCAAAGAAGAACGCGAAAAAGTAGGTTTGGTAGATTCTCTGATCCGGCTCAGTGTAGGAGTAGAGGATGCAGAAGATCTTAAACAAGATCTGGCAAATGCCCTAAAGAAAATTTGATTTAAGAGATCAGAATACATAAAAAAACCAGCTAAAAAGGCTGGTTTTTTAGTTTTTAATTATGATTTGAAGATTTCACATTATAATTATTAGCACCGTTTTGGACTTACTAAACACCTGATTTTTGCCTTTTCCCTAAATTTCAAATCATTCGCCCTTGACATATTTTCGCCAGTTATGTTGCTCTTTGAAGCCAAGTACTTCACGGATTTTTCGATTTGAAAACAAGGCTTCATGTTCTTCCAGTTCGCGGGTAACTGGGACACCCGGAAAGAAGCGCTCAACTAATTCTTTGCTGGGAATTATGGCCCCGTTATGATCGTTTCCTGCATTAAAGACCTGATAACCTAATCCATCTTTCTTTAGACATAAATCTACTATCTGTCCTAGATCACGGGCATCAATGTAGCAAAAGGCATTTCTCCGTCGAACTTCAGGGTGTTTGAAATAATGAGGAAACAGTTCAGCGTATTCATGAGGTTCAATCACATTTCCGATTCGCAGGGCATAAATATCAACTCCTGATCTTCGCTGGAAGGCCCTGGCTGTTTTTTCATTGACAACTTTCGATAATCCGTAGCTATCCATTGGGTCTACATCGTAATTCTCTTCAAGAGGCAAGGACTTAGGGTCGGTTTGACCATCTGAAAAACAAATCCCATAAGTCGTCTCTGAAGAAGCAATAATAATTTTCTTGATTCCAAGCTTTACAGCTGCCTCGATTACATTATAGGTACCGACCGTGTTAACCCGAAAAGTTTCATTATCTGGATTGATTAAGATTCTTGGTACCGCTGCAAAATGAACTACTGCATCAAATTTTGGGACGCCATTGCCTAGTTCCAATTCATCTAGAGCAGCATAGGAACTCATAGCATTAAACATTTGGCCAGAATCTGTAATATCCGCAATCAGATTATCCACGCCAGGATAGTCCAATGTTTTCAAGTCTACATTCATCACTCGATGTCCCTGATCAAGTAGATAAGGAATGACATGTTTCCCTGCTTTTCCCGATCCTCCAGTAAATAGTATTCTCATGTTAGTTTTTTGTTATTCTCCTTTATTTGTGCTCTTAGGAATAATATTTTGACTAGCACCGTAAGGCTTATATTAATTTTGATCTTTAATTAATTATTATTTTCCTCAATATCCCAACTTTTAGATTTGGTACCAATTTCCAATATCCGTTAATTTTTTAAAAACTGTTGAATAGTAGGAGATCCAGTTAAAATCATTTATATCGGCATTACATCATATTCTATTCGGGTTATTTTTAGCTTAAGCCAAGTCCAGTTTTTATTTTCCA
This sequence comes from Algoriphagus sp., assembly GCF_024642405.1. Lineage (GTDB taxonomy): Bacteria > Bacteroidota > Bacteroidia > Cytophagales > Cyclobacteriaceae > Algoriphagus. The sequence continues at coordinate 13,938 of NZ_JAHEBC010000087.1, forward strand.
ATTCCCATTCGGCCTGGGCTTCTACTGGTATTTTTACCCCATTTCTTTCTTCAGTTTTGATAGCCGTGACCGTCCATTTAGAAGGGTTTTCGTCATTTGCATCTTTATAACGGATGGCGACAAATTTTTGGAATATCCTTTTTTCGTCAAAATGAAATACGCCCGAACCACTGGTTCCCATATACTCCAAATTTGCTCGAGCAGAATTCTTATCATCCATCGCCTCCCAATTAATGTATGGGCTTAAAGCAGCAGATGGAAACCATACGATCTCCGCTAAATACCGTTGCAGAGTGGCCTGATCTATCTTTTCATTGTTTTTTGCATGAACTATTGGGAATATTGAAAGCAACTTAATGCACATTTCCCCTTTCCCATTCTCAAACTTGTCTCTTCCCACTATTGAGAGAGCAGGATTTAAATTCATTGCCACCATCCAATTAAAAGCTGGC
>NZ_JAHEBC010000359.1 GCF_024642405.1 Algoriphagus sp.
TGGCGTTATATACTATCTGATAATTATCGCTCACTTTATGTTGGATAAATGCGCTTGGGAAAAGGTTGAAATATTCTTGCGTATTGATTTGATCCAATGTGATTGAATTTCCTTTTATATCAGAATATTCCCCTCTAAGACCTGCCTGGTAACTTACCTTTTCAGAGAATTTTCCCTTATAAGAAAGGTATCCTGCCAAAACATTTTCATTATAAATGAAATGATTACTGCTTGGATCAGGCTCAAAAGGACCATCTTCAATAGAACGGGAGAGGTCAAGATTATTGTCAGATTTTACCCAAGACCCTTTTACACCTGTTTCAAGTGTACCCTTCCATAAAGGTTTTACCAAATCAACTTTTGCGGTGAAGATATTGTAAAACATGTCATTCAATGTATTCAATTTCCCACTTGCTAAATCCGATTGATCGTCTCCTGTCCAGGTAGAAGTACTTAGCAAAGATTCGCTACCGGAATTCATTCTGGTAAAATCAAAATCGGATGTAAGTTTAGTTCCTAGAGTATCCAGATTACCACCATAATGTAAGTTTCCAAAGAACCTGTTTCCTCCTCCTCTTGAGTCATTATAAGAATCCAAGTAAGTGGTTTCGGCAATCCCCGGAGTAGTAATATCTGTCAGTGAGGGGTTTGTGGTCGTATTATCAAAATCTGAAGCCTGAATATTCAATCCAATGTTATGATTCTTGTTGATTTCATAATTAGCTGCGCCATTGAAAAAGAGATTCTTATCTCTTTGTTTAATTCTTGATTCCTGCATGAAATTGGACACGCCCTCTTCCACTTCAAAATTCCGTTCAATATCCAGCTCATTTAGGTTTGCATTATGATTATAATTTAAATCTGCATTAGTGGACCACTTCCCTTTTTTCACATTTAATGAAATCCCAGCAATAGGAGCCCAAAAACCATTGTATTGACCTCCTGCCTGAACATTACCAAATACTCCGTCTACAGTATTCTTTTTAAGTTTGATATTGATCACTCCAGCAGAACCTTCCGCATCAAATCTTGCCGATGGATTATTAATTACTTCAATGTTTTTGATATTATCCGCAGGCATCGCTCTTAGGAAGTTAGCAAGATCAGTGGCACTCATATAGGTTTGGCGGTCATTAATCATTACCACAACACCGGTTCGGCCATTCAAGTTGATGATTCCATCTTGATCTACATAAATCCCAGGAGATCTTCCAATCACATCCAAAGCCGTTGCTCCTTCGGCCATAACTGTCCCTTCCACATTTACGATAGTTTTGTCGGGCTCAATTATTATTTCGGGTCTTGTGGACTGTACAGTTACTTCTTCTAATCCTGTTGCTTCATCCTGGACAACCACTTCTCCCATTTCTTTGATGATTCCTGGTTTGAGATCGAATGCTTCGGATTCAAAAGGCTTGAATCCTATGGAAGAGATTACGAGTTTAACTTTTTCAGTTTTGGTAGATTCTATCAGAAATAGACCGTCTTCATCTGAAACCGCTCCATCTACTAAGTGTCCATCCTGCACTGCTATTAACGCAACGTTAGCATATGGCACAGTTTGGCCATTTTGATCTAAAATTTTTCCTGAGATTTTGCTGACATCTTTCGCAGCAAGATTACTCATTCCCAATAGATAGGTAAAGAGTGTTAAGAAAAGTAAGTTGGTAGTTTTCATTTCAATGAAATAAATATGTGTTGACTATGCCAACCAATGAAAACAAAATGCCAATCCTTTAAAATGGTCTAAAAAAGCATTTTGAGGGGGTTTTTATTTTTCAAAAAATAAAACTGTATCAATTTCGTGCAGTAATTCGGCCACTTTTAAACAAAAAAATCCTCAGCTTGGAGGCTGAGGATCTCTAATTTTATCTTTTTAATCTTATTTCGCAGCAGCATAACGCTTGCTTACTTCATCCCAGTTTACCACGTTCCAAAATGCTGTAATATAATCTGGTCTTCTGTTTTGGTAGTTTAGGTAATAAGCATGTTCCCAAACATCCAATCCTAAAATCGGAGTACCTGGACATTCTGCAACATCCATCATAGGATTGTCCTGATTTGGTGAGGAACAAACACAGATTTCCTTTTTGGTATCGATGCATAACCAAGCCCAGCCAGAACCAAATCTGGTAGCTGCTGCCTTATTGAAAGTTTCTTTGAAAGCTTCGAAAGAGCCGAATTTCGCGTTGATGGCATCCGCAAGTTCACCTGTAGGAGCACCTCCACCATCGGGAGAAAGAATAGACCAGAAAAGTGAGTGATTGAAGTGACCGCCTCCATTATTTCTAACAGCAGTATTAGAGCCAGCAATCTTTAATAATTCTTCCAGTGATTTACCTTCTAGATCAGTTCCTGCAATAGCATTATTCAGGTTCGTCACATATCCATTGTGGTGCTTTGTGTAATGGATTTCCATTGTTCTTGCATCGATGTTTGGTTCTAATGCATCATATGCATAAGGTAATGATGGGAGTTCAAAAGCCATATTGTTAAAATTTAAGGTTAAACATTAAAATTAAAATCATTCAAATAATCTGCCTAAGGAACTAGCAGGAAAGAAAAAAAATTCCCTGAAATCTATATTCCTTTTACTTTCTTAATTTTTTAAAAAAATCCAAGAGCAATTGCTCGGATTCTAAGACCATTGGGCCTTGAAATAGTTTTGTTTTCGGGTGCAAAATTGAGGGGTTACATTGCTTGAAACCTCTTTTCAAATCGGGTGCAGCAAAATGAACTTCAGCTATTTGAGACCAGTATAGGGCTCCGGCACACATAACACAAGGCTCCAAGGTTACATATAGTTTACAATCATTCAGATATTTCGAGCCTAAATAATTTTCAGCGGATGTAATAGCCAGCATTTCTGCATGGGCTGTGACATCATTAAGTTTTTCTGTTTGATTGTACCCTTTGGCAATCACTCTATTTTTGCACACGATGACTGCGCCTACGGGTATTTCTCCTTCTTCGAATGCGATTTTAGCCTGCTTAAAGGCTTCATTCATGAAATAATCGTGGGTAAAAAGCTCCAAATCAATTATTTGAAAAATTCTAAAATCTCATTTCGGATTCCTTCATTGATAATTACAGCCAACAGAAGGGAAACTAATAATCCAATAAATGCTTTACTTACATCATTCCTTGCCAATTTATAGGCTCTGGAGACCCAATCTCTGCGTTTTTCGGGTTTACCTGCTTTGCCAAGTGCAATTGCCAGTTCACGTCCACCTAATAAACCTATGAATACCCAGGTAGTACTCATCGGAACCTTGCTGTGAATTTTAAAATAGAATAGTATTATGGCATAGACAAAATCTACAATGGTAGCTGCTCTTACGTCAGTCACATTCGATTTTTCATTTACAATAGATTGGATTTTGTCCCCTTTCAGATAAAATAAGAATCCAAGTCCGAGGAATACAAAGCCAGCATAGGCTGAAAACTCATAAACATTCAATTGTCTAGGAAGGAAAACAGCAATATTGGCAGCATCCTGCATAATCCAAACCGCCCAGAGGGTACCCGAAGTAATCCATTGTAAAAAAATCCAATATGGTGCAGGTTTTCCTTTAAGGTAGTTTTCTACAAATTTTTCCAGTAGAAACCAAACGACAATCGCAATTCCAAATGCCAATAAGTACCCTACAAAGCTTTTTCTCATCACATCAACAATGGTTCCAGCACTATACGTAAACACGTTGAGCAATAAGAAAGTCGTAGAAACAGGCATTCTCATCCTTGTCATGATCAACAAGACTATGGGAGCCGCCAATTGTAAGAAAACAAAGCTTT
>NZ_JAHEBC010000088.1 GCF_024642405.1 Algoriphagus sp.
ACATTAAATGCTGCGGGGCTCTTCAAATATTACTATGGATTATTTTCCTTTTTCTCCGATTGAAATCATAGCACATCTGAAACCAATTGAGTTGGTAGCAGAGTCTTGATGCATAAATCTACGTGTACCTGGAGCAAGCCAATAAGCGACATCTTTCCAAGAACCTCCTTTGTAAACTCTAAATTCATCACTTAACATAGAAGTCTCATAATTGTCGATTTCATCATAAACTCCATCTTTCCTCAATGGATTAAGATCATCAAAATCTTGATATGAAAGTGGACGATAAACATCATATACCCACTCATTCATATTTCCAGCCATGTGATACAGACCGAAATCATTTGGTGCCATGTCATAAACATTGGTAGGGAGGATTTCTCCATCATTTCTTTGATTACCGGCTATACCTGCGTAGTCACCTCTACCTCTTTTGAAGTTGGCTAAGAAATCACCTTGCTTCCCTTTTCTTTTAACATTATAGGGGTTTCTTACTCCACGGCCATCCCATGGATAAATCCTGCCATACTCCTGATTTTCGTCTAGATATTGCGTTCCGATCATCGCTTTAGCAGCATATTCCCACTCACCTTCATTTGGTAATCGGAAATCGGCCATGGCAACACCACGCTCGATCAATTGATTTTTGGTAAATGTGGAATCAATTTCTCTTTCTTTTCTAATGATTTCCTGAACATATTCAGTCCTCCATTTGGAATATACATTTGCTTGAGTCCAAGAAACACCAGCTACTGGGTAGAAATTGAAGCCAGGGAATCTAAAATAATAAGACTGGTACAAATCATTGAAAGACATCGCTCCAGACCAAACATTTTCTGAAGGTTCTAATTTCAATATTGAATCTGCACTCACATTTTTCTTCATCGCAAACAGAAATTCCCGATAATCATTATTCGTGATTTCTGTTTCGTCCATGTAAAAATTGGAAATTGTAACTGTTCTTTCCTGATTGTCACGGAAAGCCATAACGTCTTCTTCCTGCGAACCAAGAACTGCTCGACCTCCTTGAATAAATTTCAAGTTTGGTCCAGGAATTTGTTCTGCGTTTTTCGCTACAAAAAAGTTGGTAGAGTCGTTCTCCTCAAAGCTGAACTCCGCTCCTGTAGTCGCACTTTTTTTACCGGGGTTATTGGCAGTTCTTCTGCCATACCCTGGAGTTTTGTTACAAGAGGTAAGAATAGAACCTGCGGCAATTACTAAAACCGCTGTCCACATTCCCCATGATTTGTTACTAAGACGCATATTTATATGTATTAAAGTCTAGATCAATTTGTAAATATAGAAGCAATACAGACTACTTCCAATCAATTTTAGAGAACGCAAGTTTAAGAAAAGCTCTTTAACATGCAAATTTTTAGGTATTCAACAAAATCGGTATGAAAAAATGCAATATTTATGCCAATTAAATATTCATTAAATCAAGATTCCGTCATCTCTTTTAAAGCAATTTGGGCTTTAGAAATACTTGGAACTTCCGATACTGTAAGAATCAAACGGTTTTTATGTTCTTTTATTTTACTCCTTCTTGCATGGTGCTGAACAAATTTCATGATTTTTCCGAAAATATCGGATGAATAGAAATCATCTCTTGAAGATGGAAGCAAATAGCATTTCATCAGATTTCCTTTCAAGCTCAATTTTTCTATTCCCAACCTTTCAGCCATCCATCTTAGTTTTACTGTTTCCATTAGATCTTCGACCGAACTTGGTAAAGGTCCAAACCTATCTACCAACATGCTGGAAAATTTTGCTAGTTCCTCTTCATTTTTTATGCCGTCAAGCTTTGAATACAATCCTAATCTTTCAGAAATATTGGTGACGTATTCTTCTGGAATTAATAACTCCAAATCAGTTTCTATGGTACAATCTTGAACCAGAACTTTAACTTTTTCCGCAAGATCAACTTCAAATAAAGCTGCAAATTCATTTTCCTTCAATTCTTGTACAGCCTCATCCAATATTTTATGATACATCTCAAAGCCTAAGTCTGTTATAAACCCGCTTTGTTCTGCACCAAGCAAATTTCCCGCTCCGCGAATATCTAAGTCTTTCATCGCAACCTTAAATCCATCGCCCAAATCAGAAAACTCTTCCAGAGTTTGTAAACGCTTTCTCGCTTCGGGAGTGAGCCCGGACATAGGTTGGGTCAATAAATAGCAAAAGGCCTTTTTATTACTTCTACCGACTCTTCCTCTCATTTGGTGAAGGTCACTCAAGCCAAACATATGTGCTCTGTTGATAATGATCGTATTGGCATTTGGAATGTCCAAACCGGATTCTATGATATTGGTGGATACCAAAACATCATATTCATGGTCAATAAAATCTACCATGATTTTTTCAAGTTTCTTCCCATCCATCTGACCATGAGCACCGACAACTCTTGCATCTGGTACCAGTTTCATTATCAGATTAGCAATACTATCAATTTCACCTACCCTATTGTGAACAAAGAAAACCTGTCCTCCACGTCTTAGCTCATATGCAACAGCGTCTCTGATTTTTTCTTCCTGGAAAGTTGCCACTTCTGTCGTCACGGGTTGCCTATTGGGCGGAGGAGTGGCGATAACAGATAAATCTCTTGCTCCCATTAAGGAGAAATGTAGTGTCCGAGGAATTGGTGTAGCTGTCAAAGTCAATACATCTACATTTACCCTCAAGTTCTTTAATTGATCTTTTACCTTAACCCCAAACTTTTGCTCTTCATCGATGACCAGAAGACCTAAATCTCTGAAGACAATATCTTTATTGACAATTTTATGAGTTCCTACCAGAATATCAATCTCACCTGATTTCACTTGAGAAACGATTTCTTTGATTTCTTTCGCAGAGCGAAACCGATTAATATACTCTACTTTTACAGGGAGATTTTCTAATCTTTCACTAAAAGTCTGATAGTGTTGCATTGCTAAAATAGTAGTCGGGACCAAAACAGCTACTTGCTTTCTATCATTGACTGCCTTGAAAGCAGCTCTAATGGCAATTTCAGTCTTACCGAATCCAACATCACCGCAAACTAACCGGTCCATTGGATAGGACTTTTCCATATCTGCCTTTACGTCGCCAGTCGATAAAGCCTGATCAGGAGTGTCTTCATAGATGAAGGACGATTCTAATTCCACCTGAAGTACTGAATCCCTACTAAATGCAAATCCTGGAGCAGATCTTCTTTTCGCATACAATTCAATCAAATCTTTTGCAATGTCTTTAACCTGTCTCTTTACCTTTTTCTTTTTATTATCCCACTCTGGCGATCCTAATTTGGACATGGAAGGCATCGTTCCTTCCTGTCCAGAATATTTTGAGATTTTATGGAGTGAATGGATGTTGACATAAAGCAAGTCATCATCACGAAACACCAACCTAACTGCCTCTTGAAGTTTCCCATTCACATCAACTTTTTCAAGTCCTGCAAATCGCCCGACACCATAATCTATGTGAACAATATAATCTCCGGGATGCAATGCTTTCAGTTCTTTGATGGTCAAAGCTTTTGACTTGCTTGCTTTAATTCTGGTTTTGTATCGATGAAATCGTTCGAAAAGTTGATGATCTGTATAACAAACCAGCTTCAGGATGCGGTCTTCAAATCCTTCTCTCAATCCTAAAAGCATGCTTTGGACGTGAAGAGTAGGATCAAGTTCCCTGAAAATTCCCAACAAACGCTCGATTTGCTTTTCGTTTTCAGCTGTTAAAATATTGGTGAATCCTTTTTTCTCGTTTTCTGCAAAATTGGTGACCAACAAATCAAAATTCTTGTTGAAAGAAGGCTGAGGATGACTTTCCCATTTGACTTGTTTGGCTCCCTTGAGGTAAAACTGTTTCCCAAACTCGATCTGAGAATGGGTCTTTGCCTGATCCGCGAAATCTTTTCCCTTTTCAAAAAGATCTGCTGGCTTAAGCATTAATTTGTCTGTCTGAGTTTGCTTTGCGATCACGTCAAAAGCCTGTTCTGCTTTGTGAAAGCACTCGTCCATGACATCAAGAGTAAGCTGATAATCTTTATGCCAGATTCTACATTCATCTGGAAGGAAGCTCAGGAAAGATTGACGGACTTCTTGCAACAGTTTGGTTTGAACATTTGGAATCAAAGAAATCTTTTCCACGCTAGCGATGGAAAGCTGACTTTCTGGATCGAATGTCCTGATACTTTCTATTTCTTTTCCGAAAAGCTCCAGTCTATAAGGATGCTCATTAGAAAATGAAAAAACGTCTAAAATACCTCCCCGAATGGCAAATTGTCCTGGTTCGTAGACAAAATCTGTTTTCTCAAAATCATAGCTAGTCAAAATTTCTGCAACGAATTCCATGTCAACAGATTCCCCCAAACTTGCTGTAAACGTATTTTCAAGTAAAGACCTTTTATTTATCACTCTTTCATAAAGAGCCTCGGGATAAGAAATAATTACTTTAGAGGATGATTTGGCTTCCAGAACTTGGTTTAGTATTTCAGATCTCAACAATACATTTGCATTATCTACCTCCTCGTACTGATAAGCTCTCTTAAAACTGGAAGGGAAAATCATGTGATCTTCCACATTCAATAGGTTTTGGAGATCCGAATTTAGGTAGGCTGCTTCCTCTTTATCCTGAGCGATAATCAAATGAAAACCACCATATTTAAGAAAGTAATTTGCAAAGAGTACCATATCCAAACTTCCAGACAAACCTTTTATCTGAAGCGTGAATTTTTCTTTCTGACTTAATTCATGCGAAAGAGTCTGAAAGATTGGGTCTGATTGGTAGATAGAGAGAAATGCCTGTCGATCCAAAATAAATTGTTTGAGAGTAAGGAGAGTCAGCCCAAATTTAGGGCATTCTGATGTCTTTCGAGATAAATTGATTTGATTTAGAGAATTCTGAACCTAAGGAGGCTTAAAATGTTTAGCAAACATGGGGAATACAAAAGATTCGCAAACCTGGTTCCAAAAACTGGAAAATTTGCATCCTTATGAAACAATGTTATACCTGGGCATGCTTGGTAGCGGGCTGATATTTCTTTTTTTGTCCGTTGCTTTTCTATTTTCTGGACTTAATCAACTGGAGGGCTTAAACCACCGGATTCCAATCGCTTTTTTAGCCTCGACCCTTTTGATCATTCTAAGCGGGTATTCCGCAGGTAAGATGAGAGTATATTATCTCGAAGAAAATACAGAAAAGCTTCAATTGGCTTTGAGAAATACCTTGATATTAGGAATAGCTTTCACTTTTTCGCAACTGATTGGTTGGATGGAACTATCAAATATGGGAATCAATTTTACAGGTATGCCAAGTGGTAGTTTCCTTTATGTGCTTTCAGGAATCCATATTTTTCATTTGATTGGGGCAATGGTTTTTGCGGTAATGATGTGGGTTCAGCTACGAAAAAACCAAAGAGATCAAATCAAAAACTTAGTGCTTTTGACTAATCCTTATGAGAAAATGAGGATACGTTTATTTACTCGATATTGGCATTTTATGGATGGGATTTGGCTGATTTTATTCTTTCTCTTTGTTCTGAGCTTCTAAACCAAAAAAATGGAAATTACTATCAAAACTAATGTTGAACAGGATTTTCTAAGTGTCAAGGAAGGCTTCAATGAGTCTTTATTTAATAAGCTTAGCCCTCCATTTCCTCCCGTCAAACTTCTGAGGTTTGATGGATCTAAAAAAGGAGATTTAGTCTCGCTTGAATTGAATTTTATTTTTTTTCGGCAAAAGTGGGTTAGTAAAATTATAGAGGACAATACTTCTGAAAAGGAATTTTACTTCATTGATCAAGGAATTGAATTGCCCTTTTTTTTGAAATATTGGAAACATAAACACCGAATCATTAAGGCCGGAGAAAACTCCATTATTCAGGATGAAATCAGTTTTAAAGCCCCATTTATTCTATTGACGTGGCTATTATATCCAGCAATGTTACTTCAGTTTGGGTACAGAATTCCTATCTACAAGAAAATATTTAAAAAGAGTTAGGTATGGGAAGGCTTGTTTTCACAATCTTCAATTAAACAGTCTCCATACAATACGAGCGAATGACTTTTTATTAAAGATTTAAACTCTTTGCCTATTGCCTCTTTTATTTCATTAATCTTTGGATCTGAAAACTCTCGGATTTTACGGCATTGGTTGCAAACATGGTGATCATGATGCTTATAGGTCAGCGCCTGTTCATAAAGCGCCACTTTATCCTTGAATTGATGCTTAACTGCCAATCCACTCTCAACCAAAAGATCTAAGGTATTATAAATTGTCGCTCTACTGATCGTATAACCTTTATTGCGCATACTGAGAAAGAGTCCTTCCACATCCATATGCTCATCTTCGGGTAAGGAATATAATTCATCAATGACCGAAAAACGTTCAGGGGTTTTTCTACTTCCTTGTTTTGTCAGGAAGTTTTCAAAAATCTTTTTTGCTTTTTCAATGAGAGCTTTATCAGCCATAAATTAATTTGAAAAGACTAAAGATGGAATATTCTAAAATTTTTGACAAGAAAGCGTAACCAATCACTCCTTATTTGGTTTTATTCTAAATTTAACCTAGCTCAATTAAATGCGTATCACATATTATAACAATAAGTATTTGTATTATTCTGTGCACTTTTTTCAAAAAAAGTTATATTAAATCTGTCACCCGGGTTTTTCGAGCTAAAATGAAAATGAAGATAGTTATATCACTATTTTTTTGCTTACTCTTTTCAAGTATTGTCTATGCCCAAATTCCTGGGTTTTTCATGAAACAGCAAAAGAGAAAAATAGATATACCGTTTTACGCCTCCAATAATTTAATAATCGTAACAGTTTCAATTAATGGAACATACCCTGTTAATTTTCTGATAGACACAGGAGTTAGAGCAAATATTCTGTTCAGTAAAAACTTGGGTGACGCAATGGAATTGTCGTATTCCCGGAAATTGAATTTAGTAGGAGCAGATGGAGCTGCTAGCTTGGTAGCGTTTGTTTCTCCAACAAATCATCTCGATTTAGGCCCTGTAGAGGGAGTTTTTCAAAATCTTTTGGTCTTAGAAGAGGATTTTTTGGAGCTTGAAGCAGTAATTGGAATTCCGGTTTATGGAATAATTGGATATGAATTTTTTAAATACAATCCTGTCAAAATTGATTATGATAAAGGCATCATCAGTTTTTATGAAAAGGATGCTATGAAGTGGAGACCCCCATTTTATAAAAAATTGCCATTGACCATAGAAAACCATAAACCCTATATCACTGCCAAAGTCAGGCAGCAGTCAGGACCGATACTCTACCCGAAATTACTGGTGGATACCGGTGCCAATCATGGATTGCTTCTGAATAAAGAAACCACAGATGAAATCAGACTGCCAGAACTCTTCATTGAAACTGAATTGGGCCAAAGTTTAGGAGGTGAATTATTTGGGTTTGTAGGAAGAGTAAAAGAATTAAATATTTCTGGATTTCATCTAAATGATGTACTCACTTCCTATCCAGATGAAACACCATTTAGCTATGTAATCAAAGAATCTGGAAGACAGGGAAGTATTGGCGCAGAGGTGTTGGGAAGAATGAAGTTAATTTTTGACTATCCAAGAGAGAGATTACTTATTCATAGAGGAGAAAAATTTTATGCTGCTTTTGAATATGACATGAGTGGAATCGAAGTCAAAAAAGTAACAAATGAAGAGCACAGAATGTATGTGGGTCAAGTAAGAGATAATTCTCCTGCTAGCAAAGCGGGAATTTTAGCTTTCGATGAAATACTATCCATTAATAAAATTCCTATAATCATTTGGGAGCTCTCAGATATAATCAAATTATTTAGATCTGAAGAAGGAAAAGAGATTGAATTGGAAATCCGCCGATACGAAGGTATGGATCTTACAAAATTTGAGGATATGCGTTTTCGCATTGTGTTGAAAAAGCAGATTTAACCTTAGAATGTCCAGATTGGATTAAAAAATGAATATTTTTGAGCCTCGGTAAGGCGAAATTATTGAACTTCTTTTGATGATTTTCGTGATTAATTCCGTTTTCTAAACCAAAAAACAGACTATGAAAAAGCTATTGATTCCTATTTTGATATTAGCCGTGGTGGGTATTTATATGTATACCAAGGCAGTAGGAACGTATAATCAATTTGTTCAGACTGAAGAACAAATTAATGGTCAATGGGCAGAAGTGCAGACTCAATACCAACGAAGAGCTGACTTGATACCTAACCTTGTTAATACTGTCAAAGGATATGCAGATTTTGAGCAAGAAACCTTGACAGGAGTGATTGAAGCTAGATCAAAAGCCACTTCCGTCAACGTTGACGCAAATGATCTGACCCCTGAAAAACTGGCGCAATTCCAGCAGGCTCAGGATCAACTTTCAGGAGCATTGAGCAGATTATTGGTAACAGTAGAGAGGTATCCTGATCTGAAAGCAAATCAAAACTTTTTGGAGCTCCAAGCCCAATTGGAAGGAACCGAAAATAGGATAGCTGTAGCGAGAAGGAACTTTAATGAATCGGTTCAAGCTTATAATGCTAATCTAAGAACCTTCCCAAACAACATCTTTGCGGGATGGTATGGTTTCGAAGCCAAAGGCTATTTCGAAGCTGCTGCCGGATCAGAAAATGCTCCGTCAGTACAGTTTTAAGTAAAGAATTATGGCAGAAAAGTTATTTTCTTCTGCAGACAAGAAGGCGATTGTTACCGCTATTCAGTCTGCAGAAGTTTCCACATCCGGAGAAATTCAAGTACATATCGAAAGTCGCTGTAAGGGCGATGTTCTCGACCGTGCGGTAGTAGTGTTTGATAAACTTAAAATGTATCAAACGCAAGACCGGAATGGAGTTTTGTTTTATCTCGCAGTGGAGGATAAAAAATTTGCTATTCTTGGAGATTCTGGAATAAATGATGTTGTTCCTGAACATTTCTGGGAAAATATTAAAGAACAAATGACCAACCGATTTAAGGCTGGCGAATTTACACAGGGTCTGATAGAAGGCATAAAAGAGGCCGGAACCCAACTTGGAAAGCACTTCCCATACCAAGGGGATTCAGACATAAACGAACTTCCTGATGAAATTTCTTTTGGATCCTAAGATCCGACCACTAGTATTTATTCTCTTATTGTTTACTGGGAGGGTATTTGCTCAGGATTTTCCTCCTGTTCCAAATCCTCCACGTTTGGTGAATGATTTCACAAGTACACTTTCAAATGCTGAAGTGCAGCAATTGGAAAATAAACTAGTTGCGTACAATGACAGTACTTCTACTCAGATATCGATTGTCATGATGCGCTCCGTTGGTCAATATGATATCTCTGATTATGCATTCCGATTAGGCGAGGCCTGGGGAATTGGAGGGGCTGCAAATGACAATGGAATTCTAATCTTGGCAGCCATGGATGACAGAAAAGTATTCATTGCTACCGGATATGGCATGGAAGGAGCAGTCCCAGATGCATTGGCCAAAAGAATCGTGGAGCAATTGATTATTCCAAATTTCAAAATGGAAGCCTATTATCAGGGCTTGGATCAAGCCACTGATATGATTTTTAAACTTGCCTCTGGGGAATATACGGCTGAGGATGTAGAAACGCAGGGTAAAGGTGGAGGAGCAATCTTCTTGCTTTTAATATTCATTTTCTTCTTTGTAATCCTGCCTTTGATCAGAAACAAAAAAGATAACGATAACCATATGGGTGGCCGTGGCGGTGGAGTAGATCTTTGGACAACGATTATGCTTGCTAATATGCTGGGAGGAGGCCGTAGAGGCGGTGGCTTCGGTGGAGGTGGCGGTTTTGGCGGCGGCGGTGGCGGAGGATTTGGCGGCTTCGGCGGTGGTTCCTTCGGTGGCGGCGGAGCGGGCGGAAGTTGGTAAAATGAAAATCAGAAGTATAAAGTCAGAAATTTGAAAAGACATTTACCTGGAATCAAATTGGTTTCAGGTATTTTTTTGAGTTTTTCATTCCTAGATGAAGGATAAATTGAAAACATTTTGCGATTTATATAAATCTCCTCTCTTCAAACGTGCTTTTTAAACGAGGTCTATGTATAATTAATATGAATATCCGTAATGATGCCAGTTACTATATTTTCTTTGCTTCTGAGGTTGGAAGACCAATGACAGATGACCGAAGCGGCTTTAAACTAGCGTTTACCATATTTTAAGTCAATTTGGGCCTCTTACTGGTGCAATTAAGGATATACATAAATAAAATTCTTTCTCTATAAAATTATGATTTCTGTTTTTCAAGCTCTTTCTATCATTGATCAAAATACGGACATTCTTGGTCCTGTGATTTTACCTTTGGCTGAAGTCAACGGTTACATGCTTGCCCAAGATGTGGAGGCCCCAATTAATTTGCCTCCTTTTCGGCAATCGGCAATGGATGGATATGCCTTTAAACATGGTAAAAACCCGGAATATATATTAAAGGGTGAAAGTAAAGCGGGTGATTTTGTAGAATTTGAACTTAGTGAAACAGATTGCATAAGAATCTTTACTGGAGCTAGAGTTCCTGATCAAGCAGATACGGTGGTGATGCAGGAACATGTAGAAAAAAACCCTGCTGGGATACATGTTTTGAAAATGCCTGACAAAGGAACTAATGTCAGGCCAGTGGGCGAACAGATAAAAAAAGGAGAGGTTGTTCTGAAAAAAGGAACAAGGATAAATGCTGCCATTATTGGATTTTTAGCTGGCTTAGGGATTTCAGAAGTTTCTGTTATCGGGATTCCAAGCGTTTCATTGATTGTCACAGGGAATGAATTGCAAGAACCCGGCACAACCTTGAAGCCAGGGTCGGTTTATGAGAGCAATAGAATCATGTTGGAATCTGCCTTGAAATTGGAAAACGTTGAAATTATCCAATCAAATCATGTTTTGGATGATAAAGAATCTACTTTCAAAGCTATTCAAAATGCATTAAAAGCCGATGTGCTTTTGATTTCAGGAGGTATTTCTGTTGGAGATTATGATTATGTGAAAGAATCTCTAGAAAGAAATGGGGTAGAAGAAAAATTTTATAAAGTAAACCAAAAACCAGGCAAGCCACTTTGGTATGGGAAAAAAGGTGAAAAACACGTTTTTGCATTGCCCGGGAATCCGGCCTCTTCTTTAACCTGTTTTTTGATTTATGTAACTGCTGCGATTCGCAAAATGAATGGAACGTCAGCAATCAATATTAATTTGAAGAAAGGAATTCTAAAGGGAAATTATATTAATAAGTTTAATAAAGCTCTTTTCCTTCAGGCTCTTGAAAAAGGAGGTGAGTTGGAAGTATATCCAAAACAGGCTTCAAGTATGCTTGTTTCTTTTACCCAAAGCAACGCATTTTTATTTGTTCCAGATGATGTAAAAGAAATCCACCATGGTGATGAAGTAATGTATATTCCTTTCAAGCTGTAAATTCATTTAATGGAAAATGTAAATCAAAATATTGCTGTTTATATTCTCTGTGGAGGTAGGAGTTCAAGAATGAAATCAGAGAAGGGCTTGGTTGAGTTTAAAGGCAAAGCTTTTCTTCAGTGGATATTGGAAGCAGTATATCCTTTATCAGACAAGATTACATTGGTTACCAAGAATGATAAATATTCTAAGTTTCAGTTGCCGATCATTCATGACCTGGTAGACAATAAAGGGCCTGTTGGAGGTATTTATACTGCTTTGTCAGATTCCAACTCAAAATATAATTTGATTTTAAGCTGTGATATTCCAAAAATCACAACCGAAGTGCTTAATGACCTGATTCAGCTTGCTTTCAATTCTGAAAAGGAAATCAGCATTCTCAGTGATGAAACCCATGATTATCCTTTGATTGGATGTTATCAAAAAAAGCTGTTTCCAATTTTCCAAAATGCAGTCTTTCAAAACCATTTGAAGTTATGTGCTCTGGTAGATAGTCTTTCTCCTCAAAAGTTTCAAGTCATAAGAAAAAACCAATCAGCAGTTCAAAACATCAATTCATTGGAAGACCTATACAGTTTACAAATCCAAAGCTGGTAAATGGAACAATTGAAGCCATATAGGAGTTGATAAAAACATATTAATACCAGATTTTGGAACATTAATGCGAGAAGAAACAAAGCATTAACTTCGAAAAAGAATAGGTTTATGTTTTAGATTCAATCTATTTTTCAGGATCAAAATACAAATCCCTTCGTAAATTGATTTAAAATTTAATGCGTATGATTCAAGTAAAATATTTTGGGGTAATAGCGGAAGCGGCTAATCGGGATTCTGAAAATATTGTGGAGGAGAATGTTACTTTATCCAAAATTCTTTCAGATTTGTCATCTCGCTATAACTTAGGAGAATACAATTTCCAGATTGCAGTCAACAGAAAAATTGTCTCCAATTACTCTGATGAGAAGCTTTCTAATGGAGATGAGATAGCTTTTTTACCCCCATTTTCCGGAGGCTGAAATGAACCGATATATCCGCCAGATAACTTTACCTCAAGTAGGACTGTCAGGACAGCAAAAACTGATGGAAAGTAAAGTGCTCGTCATAGGCGCAGGAGGATTAGGCTGTGCAGTTTTACCTTATTTGGCAGCAGCTGGAATAGGGAAAATCGGGATCATAGATGGGGATAAAATCGAAGAATCGAACCTTCATCGACAAGTACTTTATTCCTCGGAACAAATTGGTTTGCAAAAAGCTAAAGAAGCTTCGAAATCCATTAGTAGGAATAATCCAAATGTGGAGATTTTGGTGTTTGAGGAGTATTTGACCTCGAAAAATGCGCCTCAAATATTGCAAGAATTTGACCTGATTATTGATGCTACTGATAACCTTTTTGTTCGGTATGTCATCAATGATACTTGCGTGGAACTCGGAAAACCCTTTGTTTACGGTTCCATCCATCAATTTCAGGGTCAGGTTTCTGTGTTCAACTATCAAGAAGGACCCAATTATCGGGATATATTCCCACAAGAAAATCAGTCTGCTCCCAATTGTGCAGAAGCAGGAGTATTAGGCACGACAGTTGGGTTGATAGGGATGCTTCAGGCAAATGAAGCAATCAAAATTATTCTTGAAATTGGAGATGTACTTTCTGGGAAATTATTAATCTACGATCTGTTGAGTAATTCCCAACAGGTGTTTGAATTTGGTAAGGTGCCCACAAGAAAAAAGTCCGATATTTCTCCTTCGTTTGAAATGATAGCTTCTGAGGACGTTTTTCTTGGAAAGGTGTTATTGTTGGATGTAAGGGAATTTGGAGAATTACCGGAAATTCAATTGGAAAACCTGCTACAAATTCCTCTTTCCATCTTAGCGCAGAAGCAGGAAAACTTAGATAAGGAAAAAGAATATATAATCTTTTGTCAGTCTGGGGGCAGAAGCCTTAAGGCCGCTCAATTTCTTTCCGAGAAAGGGTTTCAAAAATTGAAACTGATTCGAGGTGGAGCAAAAGAATTAATACAAGCCACAAAAAATGAAAAAAGTATTTCTTGAAGGAGCCATTTCCCCGGAATTCATAGCAGATTCCATAGCCAAGCATCAGGGCAAACATAGCATTGGTGCCCATAATATCTTTTTGGGACAAGTGAGAGGTGATGAAGTGGAAGGTAAAAAAGTAGAGTCCATTGACTTTACTTGCTATGAAGAAATGGCCAACGAAAAATTACATGAAATCAGGGAGGCAGCATTTGAAAAATTCGATCTAACCTGCATGCATATTTACCATAGTTTGGGAAATGTAAAAGTAGGTGGAATTTGCATTTTTGTATTTGTGTCTGCACCTCGAAGAAAACAGGTTTATGAAGCCACAGAATGGCTGGTTAATCAAGTGAAAACAGAAGTTCCTATCTTCGGGAAGGAAATATTTGAAAATGAAGAATCCCAGTGGAAAGTAAATAGTTAAGGCAGTTTTCAGTGGACAGTCGCAGTTGGCAGTTGGTTTAAGTTAGAAGTATGAAGTTAGAAATCTGAAATGTGGTCAGTCCGAGCGTAGTCGAGGACAGGTAAAGTGATTAGCTGCTGCAAGTTTTGATTCGAATGGAGTATTCAGTTGGTAGTCGCAGTAGTCAGTCGCAGAGATCAGTTTTCAGTTGGCAGTTTGTTTAAGTTAGAAGTATGAAGTTAGAAATCTGAAATGCAGTCAGTCCTAGTATAGTCGAGGACAGGTAAAGTGATTAGCTGCTGCAAGTTTTGATTCGAATGGAGTATTCAGTTGGTAGTCGCAGTAGTCAGTCGCAGAGATCAGTTTTCAGTTGGCAGTTTTCAGTTGGTTTAAATTAGAAGTATGAAGTTAGAAATCTAAAATGTGGTCAGTCCGAGCGTAGTCGAGGACAGTTAGATCGATTGGCTTCCGCAAGTTTTGATTCG
>NZ_JAHEBC010000360.1 GCF_024642405.1 Algoriphagus sp.
TTGCTTATTGATTTTTCTATTGTTCCATGTAATATAAACCTATATGCGTATTAGAATTATTTGTTTCCTTTTAGGGCTTATTTTGATTCCATATTTTGCGATAAGCCAAACGAAAAAATTTGATCGTTTTGAATATACTTTTACCAGTTCAAAAGACTATGAAAATGCGCTTTACAATGTAAATACCTTTGATATTACTTTTTCCTCCCCTTCGGGAAGACAAAAAACCGTAAGGGGATTTTGGGATGGAGGAAGGACTTGGAAAGTGAGGTTTATGCCTGATGAGGTTGGAACATGGACATTTACAAGTATTTCCTCCGATAAAGAAAATTCCGGATTGCATGAAGTCAATGGAACTTTTGAATGTATTGAGAATGATAGTGAACTGGATTTATTTCAAAAGGGAAACATTGTTCATCCAAAGGGTACTTATCACTTGAGCCATTCCAACGGTGATCCATTTTTTTGGACAGCTTGTACCGCATGGAATGGAGCTTTAAAGTCTACCGATGAGGAATGGGAACATTATCTGAACCAAAGGAAGGAAAATCATTACAATACGATTCAACTTGTCACCACCCAATGGAGAGGAGGATCTACTAATGCAGAAGGAAAAGTGGCTTTTACAGGTTCCGGAAGAATTGTTCTTGACCCGGATTTCTTTAAAAGAATAGATAAGAAAATAGAGGAAGCAAATAGAAAAGGATTACTGGTTTCACCTGTTATTCTTTGGGCGCTTCCATTTGGGCCTGCTACAGAGTTGAGTCCTGGATATTATTTGCCGATTCGTGAGGCAGTTTTACTTGGTAAATATATTGTTGCCCGTTATCAGGGGAACCATGTACTTTGGACCTTGGGGGGAGATGGTCAATATTATGGAGATTTGGAGGATCGATGGAAGTCTATTGGTTCACAAATTTTTGGGGATGATAAACACCAGGGGCTGGTAACATTACATCCTCATGGGCTTTCTTGGATAGGCGATTTATATGAAGATGAGACTTGGTATGATGTTATAACATATCAATCTTCCCACTCCAATTCTGAAAATACCGTCAATTGGATTAATAAAGGGCCAGTTGCTCAAACCTGGGAAAAATTGAGACCTATGCCGATCATTAATACTGAACCCAACTATGAAGAAATCTTCTTTAAAATAACTGCTGAAGATGTAAGAAATGCATCTTATTGGAGTGTATTTTCAGCTCCTATTTCAGGAATTACTTATGGTGCTAATGGGATTTGGCCTTGGCTTAGAGTAGGGGAAGAGATCGAAAACCATGAGAAAGCAAATGGTACGCATACCTGGAAGGAAAGTATTGAATTTGATGGAAGCTATCAGGTAGGATATTTAAATGAATTTATTAACTCATTAAAATGGTGGGAGTTTAGACCAGCAAATGAACTTTTGGTAAACCAGCCAGGTAATAAAACTTTTAATCACTTTACATCAGTAGTAGCAAATGAAGACCGATCTATTATTTTGGCTTATTCTCCAGTCAACCAGGCAATAAAACTTTTCGAACTTAATGGAATAGAATATGAGGCAAGATGGTTTGACCCGGTTAAGAATTCTTATTTAAAGGCTGATATTCAAAAGGAAGGGAATATTCTTCTGTTTGAAAATCCTTTAAATCAGGATATGGTATTGATTTTGGAAAAGAAAAATTAATCTCAGTCAAATTTAAATTTCATTAAAACCAGAAAAGCTTTATAATTCCATAGATAGAAACCAAGCCAATGGAAACTACACTTAACCAAAACATCACTTTTGAAAAAATCCCAGAAGTTAAGTTTAAAGTATTATTCTTAACCCTAAACTGAATAGCCGCATAAACGACCAACAAAAGAAGTACGGAGCCTACAACCCCTCCGGATAAAACCATAAATGCAGGAAGCTTAACAAAAGCAAAAGCTATAGCCCATAGGATTGGCAGTGTCCAGGCTAAAATTGCCACCCAGTTTTTTCTAGTTTTTTGATTTTCATAATTTATCCAACCTAATTCTCCGAAGATATCTGGAAAAAGCCTTGTCCAATAAGCTAGCGTCGCAAAAACACTTGAAAATAATACGAAGAACGCTCCCGTGATATAAGCAAGACGAGCATCTTCACCTAGCGTTTGAGTATAGATATTGGCTAATTTCTCTATCAATTGATTTCCATTTGGTATTGTTTCATTTCCATATAGAATGGAAGCTCCTAATAAATAAAATGCTGATGTGACAATGGTGTAAATAAACATTGCTACAAAAGCATCCAAATACATAATTTTTATCCAACCTTTTGCTCTAGTTTTCCATTCTTCTGTGCCATCATTTTCACCCGTTGATTTTGCATATCCCTTCTCTAGGCACCAATAGGTGTAAGCGATTATTTCATCGCTTGCGACTCCAGTAATTCCAAATGCTCCTATTGCAACAAATATTAAATTTGAAGGTAAATCGAAAGTCAATCCACTCAATACATCCGTCAAAGTAAAAGCATAAGGACTATAACTAACTGCAATTACAGAAGCAAGAGTGAAAATTGTAAAGCCAAAAACCATCAACATAGAAGTTCGCTCCACGATTTTGTAGTAATTCCGGTAAATCAAAAGACTGGTAATTGCCCCCAAAATAAACGCCAACAAAATAGGAGAGAGCTGAGGCATAAGCATATTTAGAGCAATAGCCGCACCTCCAATCATCCCGCCTAATTGCACTATTTTAAAAATTGTCAATAAAAAAGTACTCCAAACAGCCCAGTTTTTTGGTCCAGGTAAGATTGAAAAAGAATTCATCAGTGGCTTTCCAGTGACAATTGCATTTTTCCCAAATTCCAATTGGATCGCTACTTTAATCAAACAACTCACCAGAATAACCCAAAAGGTGATAAATCCTCCTTCTGCTCCAAGCACGGTAGTGGCAATTAACTCACCGGAACCTACGATGGAAGCTGAAAGAATAAATCCTGGACCCAGAAATTTAAATTTTTCAATTAGTGAGGATGGCGGATTTTTTATCTCGGGCGATGTCATCCACTAAAAGTAGGAAAATATGGTTATCCTAAATGAAGCACCTAGTCTTATTTTCTTTGGTTTACTTTCCGGAAGAATGAAGAAAGATTTTCTTATAACACACAAAAAAATGGCTTCCATTTCTGAAAGCCTGAGCAGCGAGTGGGAGATTTGAATTTAACTGCCGAAGGTAGGCTCCCGTCCGCCGCGCCTGTGCGCCGTGGCGTAGCGGATATGAATCCTTTGCTCATAAATAATTTGCAAGAATGTTTTTCTTAATCCATTCTCTTCCTTTTCCTGATTTTAGTTCTTTTTCGCGAATCAAAGCATCTTTTTTGGTATCAAAGAATTCCACATGAATTACAACCCATGGACGGTATCTTAAAGTATATCCTTTGGTTGATTTGAAATTATGAAAATGAAACCTAGTAATTAAATCTGATGTCATTCCGGTATAAGTTTTTCCGGTAGTTTTCGAAAAAAGTACATAGACAACAAATTCATCCATGTTTGAAAAATAAAAAAAGGCTTCCATTTCTGAAAGCCTTCGTAGCGAGAGGGAGATTTGAACTCCCGTCCGCCACGGCGGATATGAATCCTATCTCTTTTAGATGAATTTAAAAAGAAGAAGGCTTCCGTTTCCGAAAGCCTTGAGTAGCGAGAGGGAGATTTGAATTTAACTGCCGAAGGTAGGCTCCCGTCCGCCGCGCCTGTGCGCCGTGGCGTAGCGGATATGAATCCTTTGCTCATAAATAATTTGCAAGAATGTTTTTCTTAATCCATT
>NZ_JAHEBC010000361.1 GCF_024642405.1 Algoriphagus sp.
ATTGCGTCTTTAAAACTTGGCGGGAGTCTTTTATAAGTTCAAATCTCTCAAATCCGCTTCTGTATCTACATCGGTTTTTCCCTTAGGAAAGGAAACCAATTCTAAATCATCGCTATGTGCTTGAGCAATTTTTTTGGCTCCTTCATCTCCTGTAAGCTTCATTAGTTCCTCGAAATAGGCATTTCCAAATAGAATTGGAACACCAAATGTTTTAGAGTATTCACATGCCACTATTCCTTTACCAGTCTTTTTTTGAGTTGCAATGAGTTTATTAAGAAGCTTGGAATCCACAAATGGCTGATCACAAAGCATAATAATAACCTGATCTACAGGATTGATTTTTTGAAGATATTCCAATCCTTTAATTAAAGTACTTGCCATCCCTTTTCCCCAATTTGGGTTCGGAATATTCGGAATACTAGCTCCTGAAAATGTCTTTTTTATCTCGTCTTTAAATGCTCCAAGGACCAATACTTTCTTTTCTGCCTTTGAACCATTTGCAGCATCAATAGCATATTGAAGCAAGGTTTTATCCTTATATCTGGCAATTTGTTTTGGGTAACCTAATCTTGAAGATTCTCCAGCTGCAAGGATAATAATTCCAGTTTTCATATTTTTTTAATGTATTGGTCCTGTTTTATTTCGTAGAAAGGTACCTTCTTTTTTTGCCAAAACTGCTTTTATTTCAGACAATACCGACAAGGCAATTTCTTCCGAACCCTCTGCACCGATATCCAATCCCATAGGAGAGTATATTGACTCTTGGTTTACTTTGTCTATCCCATTATTTTCTAAGCGCTCAATCATCTTTTCTGATTTCTTTTTAGGACCTAAAATCCCAATATAAGGGAGAGACTTCGAAATTAACTGCTTTAATACCACACATTCATATTCAAAATTATGCGTCATTAAAAGCGCAACAGTCTGAGAATCTATATCAAGTTTTTCAACAACTTCATCAGCTGTACCTACCACAATCTTTTTAGCTTTAGGAAAACGACCTCTAGTGGCCTGATTAGCTCTCCCATCAATCAGGATTACTTCAAATCCTAAAATATCAGCTAGTTGAACCAAAGGAATAGTATCATTTCCTGCTCCAAAAAGCAAAAGCCTAGTCGTAGGTTTGATTTTTTCATAAAAGACCTGAATTGAATCAAATTCAGAATAACTCTTTATTAAATTTTCTGATTGAGATTCAGAGGTTGCATGGTCTAAAACGACTTCTAATAAATCTGGATCCACTCTTTGAGGATAACCAATCGAATCTCCATTTTTAGACAGCAGTACAGTTCCTATTTGTTCTGACTTTGAATTCTTGATAGAAAATACCGTGATTAAAGTTCCAACATTCCGATCTGATAGCGCAGATTTCAACAGGTTAACTGAATTCAGAGAATCTGCATAATCAATGGGTTCTATTAAAACATGTATTATTCCATTACAGCCTAAGCCTACACCAAATTTCTGGTCATCTTCATCTGTGGTATCATAAGTCACTAACATGGATTTTTGCTGAAAAATTACAGATTGGGCTTTCCGTAAAGCATCTCCTTCCAGACAACCACCACTGATTGCCCCTGTTAATTCACCATCTTCTGAAACCAACATTCTAGCTCCAGGTCTTCTATAAGCGGAACCATCCACATGTACTACAGTGGCCAATGCAATCTTTTTTCCTGAATTATGATAATGATCGTATGCATTAATTATGGCCTGTAATTCTTTCATAGAGCTATAATAGATTTAGAATTTTATTTCGGTATAAGTTAAGCTACAAGTTATCCTTTTCAAAAGGCAAATTGACAAACGAGTTTAAAAGCTTAAAATCCGTATGAATTTAATTTAAGACTATACTTTTTAAATTTGTTAAATAGGGGACGTAATTTCTTTCCTTTCAATAAATTGAGCTAAAGCAAATAAACTTCTTTTCAACAGTTTAGAATTGGGCTTTTAAAATATGCTAACTTCCTTTCCTACCTAATACAAAAATGAATACTAAATACTTTTCAGTTTTTGCAATCATTTTATCATTTACCTTCCAAAAGACCTTTGCTCAGCTTTCAAAGGAAGAAATCATATCTGAATCTAAGAAGGAACTAAGAGCATCACTTCTGACTTTTCAGGATTATTTAAGTATTCCCAATAATGGGAAGGTTCCTGCCGATATAGAAGCGAATCTGAATTGGTGCCAAAATGCGTTTCAAAGTAGAGGATTTGAAACCCGAATATTAAAATCCAATCAAGTGCCTCATCTGTTTGTTTTTGGCAAAACAGATCCCCAAAAGAAAACCGTTCTTGTTTATATGCAGGTTGATGGTCAGCCCGTTGATTCTTCTGCTTGGGAGCAGGAAAGCCCTTATATTCCAGCCTTGAAAATGAAAGAAGGAGATGGATGGGAAGAAATAAATTGGAATTTTATACAAGGCCCCATTGACCCGGAATGGAAGGTTTTCGCAAGATCTGCATCGGATTCTAAGGGCCCTACAATGGCTTTTCTCTCAGCATTGGATATTCTTCAAAAGAAAGGAATTAGTCCGGCTGTCAACCTAAAATTTATTTTGGATTTCCAGGAAGAGATGAGTTCCCCTGAGCTTGCGAAAGTGGTATCCGATAACAAGAAATTATTTGAGGCAGATGGTATCCTGATTATGGATGGTACCCGTCACTTTTCTAATCTTCCAAATTTAGCTTTTGGAGCAAGAGGGATAGCCACGATTACTTTGAAAGTATTTGGGGCAAAAAATAATTTACATAGTGGTCAATATGGAAATTTTGCGCCAAATCCGGTATTTACTGCATCAAGGCTTCTTTCAGCAATGAAAGATGAAACGGGAAAAGTGTTAATCCCTGGATTTTATGATGGAGTAAATTTTTCTGAATCTGACTTAAAAGCTATGGCTGCTGTTCCGGAAAGCTTGGAACAGATTCAAGATGAACTTGGAATTGCTAAGGCTGAAAAAGTTGGGAATAGCTATCAGGAAGCAATGCAATTTCCATCTCTAAATATTAGAGGAATGAGAGCTGCTTGGGTAGGAGATGAGGTTCGTACGATCATACCTTCGGAAGCAATCATCGAAATCGACATGAGGACTGTGAAAGAAACTCCAGCTGAAAGGCAAATTGAATTGGTAAGAGAATTTATAGTGGGTCAAGGATTTCATATCGTTTCAGGGGAGCCGACTGATGAAGATCGAAAAGCATATTCTAAAATAATTTCATTTGATTATAGAATAGGTTCGGAACCATTTCGAGCAGAAATGGAATCTTCATTTGGGAATTGGCTAGAAAAGGGAATGTCCGTAGTTTTTGGAGATAACTATATCAAAACCCGCTTGACGGGTGGATCTCAGCCCATGGCTCCATTTATTAATATTTTGGGAGTTCCAGCAGTCTCCGTTCGCATTCCAAACCCGGATAACAGTATCCACGGACCAAATGAAAATATCCGAATTGGAAATTATCTGGAAGGAATTCAAACCTGTTTAGGTATACTTACCCAAGCTTTCGAATAATGGGTAATCAGGATATAATAGCATTTGCGATAGTTTTACTAACGGTAGTTTTTGTCCTTAGAATTAGCAAAGTAAAAAATCACATTATCGAAAAAATACTGGATTGGTTTCCAGCTATTCTCTTCGCCTATGTAATTCCGGCGGGCTTTACACATCTTTTTGGATGGGGTCTCTCTACGGTTTATTTACATAATTTAAGCCGCAACTGGATTATACCTATCACGCTTTTAGCAGTAATGAGCGCCTTACCATTAAAGCAACT
>NZ_JAHEBC010000089.1 GCF_024642405.1 Algoriphagus sp.
TGGTACAGGTTCCATTAGCAAATCCACCGAAAAACTGGACTTTTGGATTAAGACCGGATTTCACTCCCTCAAAAAAGTCAATAGGGTCATGTCTAGAGGTACAGAACAAAAAACAAAGCTGAACTTCCTCAGCAGAAAGTTCAGCCTTGACTAATGCCTCTTTAGAGGCCTGAATTCCGGCCTTTCGAGAATCAGAGGATTCAGAAAACCCTACTCCAAATGAAGTGCCGGCAGTCATTTTACTCTTCTATTACAACTTCGGTGGTAACTCTCAAAGGAAGTTCAATTGTATTTTTAATTGGAGACTTCTTATCCAAAGTTTCCTTAGACTTAAGAAGCTGCTCCTTAGTAGCTCCATTTTTCCCTTTCAGCGTCACTTTATAATGCAAATCCAAAGGACCATTGGGCTTAGAACGATCCATTCCCAAAACCCCATGAACATCAAAATTAACAGAAACTTCTACATTGATTTTTTCCAATTCTGTCCCGAAAAGAGCCGCATTCGTAGCAATTCCAGCAGTAAGACAGCCACAAAGCGCTGAAGCAAGATACTCAACCGGATTAGGATGCTCATCTGATCCGCCCAAAACAGCAGGCTCGTCCACCATTAAATTGAATTTACTAGCTTCACTTCGGATATTATTTCCATTGGAAAAAAGCTCTGAAACTGTGACTGCAGCCTTAGTCCCACCTTTCCATTCGGATTTTGCTTTAAACTGAACTAATGCAACTTTTGGATCATTTTTGATAGCTCCTGTGAGTGCCTCTATGTTGTCAAGGTTCACTCCATTTTTAATGTTTGGCATGTTTGAAAAAAGTTTTTAGTGATAAAAAGAATGAATGAAATATACCAAAAATTGGAGGTAGTCCAAACTAACTCTTATATTTAATCAATTGGTTTTCTATAGATTCATCTTCCATAATTAAATTTTTTCTTACCTATGTCACAAAAAAATCTTCAAAAAATTCAACCAGATGCAGAACTGCATCAAATGCTTCAATCTATTTCTGAAACAGAAAAAGAAGAGTTTATTGAATTGATTTATTCATTACTAAAGCAAGCTAGTACTACCGAGCATCTGCTTGCCATGCAATATTTATTCACAAGCTTTAGTCTAAAGAAATATCCTGAAGAATTTTCAGATTATAAGCCAGATTCAGAAGATCCTGATCAGAAAAAAATAAATGAACTCAGGGTTTCCCAGATTGAAAAAATCCGAAGATGGGAGGCAAACATACTAATGGTATCACGAGAGGAAATGACACACCTCTGTTATGACATGAACCTTTTGGCTATTTTAGGGAAAGACCCCTACATGTACCGGCCGAACTTTCCAGTACCTGCCACATCCTTTCCTCTTGGAAAGCCAGTTAATTTAATGCCACTCAGTCTTGTAGCATTAGAAATATTCCGTTATTGGGAAAAACCGGATCATCTTCCAGTAAGCGATCCTATTCAGGCAGATGGAATTCCCAAAGGATTAGAAGACCTGTTCACGATACCTCACAAAGGTCCAGACCAATTTAACCATCCTGAAACACATCAAGAGGCGATGGACTTTTTAAAGAAATTTCTGTCCAAATCTTTAGATCAAGATATATTAAAAAAAATCCATGATCCTTTAAGCAGCGGAACTCATTTCGACAGCATTGAGCAGCTTTACACCTTTATTCGTGCTTATCTTTTAATAGGATTGAAATATAAAATCTTTGAAGGTCAAAACATGGAGCGGATTGTGGATGAACATTATGGATTCAATATTGCACTTAATCCCTTGGTACTTGGTCAATTCGAAGCCTATGTTGAAGAGGCAATTACGCAAATTATTGAAGAGGGTGAAGGGGTCTGGGGGACACCCCCTGCATTGGGAAGCCATTTCTGGGTATTTCAAACTATCATTAAAGAATTGAAGGAAGAATTTAAAGAGTCTATTTTACCCTTCGAGCCTGCTCTTCCAGTGGTGTGGAATCCTACTTATATCACTTCAAAGGATCGACATTTAATTAATCTGATCCCTAATATGCCAAGCAATGCTACTTTCCAAGTAACTAATACTGTTGCTATCAAGGCTATGCAACTTTTCAACGAGGCATATACTACTATGATTAAAATGCTTAGTGGATTTTTCGGGCATTATGAAATTGATCAAACAACGGGAATAAGACCACCTCAAGTGAATGCCTATTTTCAAACTGCTTTTTATCCTTTTATGACAAATATTATCCGGCCTCTGGGAGAAATGATTTGCAGATTACCTGCCGATGAAGGTTTTGTGCCAGATGGAAGAAAAGTACCGGATCGATGTGCAGGACCTGATTTTCTATTTGATATCATCCAGACTGACCCAGCTACCCGGGAGGAAGTAATCTTACCTTATGATTGTTGGGAGAAATATGTGGGGAAATTTAATGATATGAAAGATAAAGCCTTCGAGTTAAAAAAAGACTGTGAAGAAAGAGGCTATCATATGGCATTTTATTTACAGCCTGATGCGAGAGATTTTCCTGTTTCGTTTGGGTATCTGGGAGAAAATTTCGAGCGAATTGGCAAAAATTTCGAAGCATATTGGAAAGGTAAAATGGTTGCCCCAATTTCATCAAAAGGCTTTCAAAATTATTCTACAAACTTTAATTAATACTTTTTATGTCAACATTAAGCATTTCTTTTGACGGTTATTTTCAATGTCGGCTAGCTACAGACCCCGATCCTTCAAATGAACAACGCGGTATTTCCGGTTTTACCTATTCAGTAGCTGGTGAGACTTTATTAGATCCATCTATTTGGTCTCAAGCTAAAGATATTCAAGCAGCCTATGGTATGAAAGATCCTGCCTTTCAAGATCCACTTCGATCCAATCCTCAGTTTGACATCAAAAATATCAGAGAGGCATCTCCTGATTATACCGTTTATAATTCCCGGGGAATAGGAATCCTGGTGAATAAAGTAGAGATAGATGGTGAATCTGTTCCAGAACTAAATCAGAAAATGAAAGGAGCTCTATGCCGTTTTGCAAATAGACCTGCTTCAAATGGACCATACAAAGGCCCTATTTTCGAAGGAAGAAATCAAATTACTTCAGATGGAGACCCGGACCGATTTACGGTAAACCCTTTTCTCTTTTCCATTTCTACCCCTGATGACTCAAAAACAATTCTTAGTCGCTTTGATCCATTGGATCCTGAACATCCAGATTGTCAACTGTATAAAATTTTCCCAAATGAGAAAATTGACAGACGTTTACCTTATCAGAGATTCGCACTTTCAGATGAAGGTTTGGCACAAATAGGGTTGACTTCGGAGGAATTAAACACCTACTTTGAAAATCGAATGATTTGGCTGAAAGGTAAAATCGTAGAAGCAGAGGCTGTAAACAAAACAGCATTGGCAGAGGCTTATCGATCCAGACTTTATGCAGTAAACTTTTTTACCCAAGCTACAGGTCCTACGGTTTTAGCAAACCGATTATTAAGTAGAATACCACTTAGGCAGCTATATAAACATAGTATCAGAGGTAATTCAAGTATGTTGCCTGTTCCCATGGTTGATCAGGAATTTTTCGGATCTCTTCAAATTGACACCGAAAAAGAATGGCAGATTCTATATTATCTTGGCCAATATGATGGAGATTTGATGGCTGGCTGGTGTAGTGGAACTTTAGATATCCCCTTAAAATAAGAAGAATCAATACTTAGAAATTTAACAAAATTAGAAGAAACTTATTTTTTGCTAAAGGCTTCTACATATTTGAAGAGTCATTTTTGATAGAATATCTACCAATTTACTTTTCCTAAATATGAAAAATTATCCTATAATTCTTAATCTTAAAAAAATAATATGAAGATCAGATTTTTAATTCTCCTAGGTGCTTTTAGCTTGATTGCATATCAATCTTGTACCAGTTCAAAAAAAGTTACAAGCAATACGGATTTAGGCCCTGTTACTTTTGAAGGACAAATAAAACCAATTATGCTAGCACACTGTACCCCATGCCATTTTCCTGGGGGCGAAAAAGATCAACTTGATACTTACGACAGAGTGTTATCCAGAATTGATGATATCTTAGATAGGACTCAAAGAGATACTGCTGCGAAGGGTTTTATGCCATTCAAACTTAAAAAACCGGCGCTAAGTGAAGAGGAACTAGCGGTGTTTTTTAAATGGATGGAAGATGGAATGTTAGAAAAATAGTTTATCGGCCTCCAAAGGATTTGAATTAATTTGTCTCTTAGCAATGGGGTTTTTAAAGAAGTGCTTGAATCTAAAGTTCAATTTTAATTTGCTTTACTATT
Source organism: Algoriphagus sp. (assembly GCF_024642405.1). Lineage (GTDB taxonomy): Bacteria > Bacteroidota > Bacteroidia > Cytophagales > Cyclobacteriaceae > Algoriphagus. The sequence continues at coordinate 4,291 of NZ_JAHEBC010000089.1, forward strand.
AGCTTGGCAAAATATTATAATGATTATGATTTTTAGACAATTATTTATTTCATACTTTCAGACAAATAGCTAAATTTCAGTAAGCTATCTTTAGTCCTTAAGGATTTATAGGACAGATTGCTGATTAATGTTCCGAAATATTTCAACTCTCTAACTTCAACTCTATGAAATCACGTTACTTATTTTTAATTGCTGCATTCGGATTGATTATCTATCAATCTTGTACTAGTTCAAAAAAAGCTACAGCGCCTTCCCTTTCTGCAGTCTCTTATGACAAGGATATCAAACCTATCATGATAGCTCACTGTACTCCTTGTCATTTTCCAGATGAAGGAAAGAAAAAATATCTTGACACCTATAATGCGGTGGCAAACAACATTGACGATATCCTAAAAAGAGTACAGATGCCTCAGGATGAAAAAGGTTTTATGCCATTTCAACTCAAAAAACCTGCTTTGAGTGCAGATCAAATCGCGCTTTTTGAGACTTGGAAAAGCAGTGGAATGGCTGAATAATAAGGATTAAACCATAAATTAAATGACCATCTTATTCTATTTGATGGTCATTTTCATTTTCTAGCTATCAATCTAAAATAAATGAAGAGTAGGTAATTCTTTGATATTCTGAACCTATTTACCTAATTTCTAACTTTCATTAGCCCAAAATATCTCTGATTTTAACCTTGGATCGCTGATTTCAGACTTTTTCCAATTCAATCTTTAAATTATGAAAAGATATACAAAGCTAATATTACCAATCCTTGTTACCCTAACACTGGTTTTTCTAAAACTTTATTTAAGTGAGGATTCAAAGAACTGGGAAGGTTTCTTTTCCTACCTCCCCCACTTAAATACTATTCTGATAATCACGGGTGTTACTTGGTCCTTGATCATTTTAATCAAAATATTTAAGATCACTTTTTTGAAACAATTTGATATTTCGAAAGAAGATAATCTTAAGGCTAGGAAAGTTTATACTCAAATAAATGTCCTACAGAAAGTAGCCAATTTTATTATAATAATATTTGGTCTTGGAGTAATCTTACTATCCTTTGATTCTATTCGGCAAATTGGAGTTGGCCTATTTGCCTCGGCTGGTGTTGCTGGTATAATCATTGGTTTTTCTGCACAAAAAGCCATAGGAACCCTGATAGCAGGAATTCAAATAGCTATTACCCAACCATTCCGACTGGAAGATGCTGTTGTAGTGGAAGGGGAATGGGGCTGGATAGAAGAAATCAACCTAAACTATATCGTGGTTCGGATTTGGGACTTAAGAAGGCTTGTTTTACCCACGACTTATTTCTTGGAAAAACCATTTCAAAACTGGACTAGAACTTCCGGAGACCTATTAGGGTCAGTATTTTTATATACAGATTACACAATTCCATTTGACGAACTCCGGAAAGAATTGGACAGGATACTTGAAACCACTGACCTTTGGGATAAAAAAGTGAAAGTTTTACAAGTGAGTGACTCAAAAGAGCATACAGTAGAAACCAGAATATTAGTAAGCGCCAAAAACTCTCCTACCGCCTGGGATTTGAGAGTTTACGTAAGAGAAAAAATGATAGAATTTATCCAAAAGAATTATCCAGAGTGCCTTCCTAAAACTCGAGTGGTAATGGAAAAACCAAGTTAGAAATAATTTTGGCGTTGTTATTTAAGGATCTGGTGCTACTCATTATTTTAAATAGAATTGCTGAAGATTTGAAATACTTGTGACCACCTAGTATTTAAAGCATGGAATGACTCTACCTCTTTGATTTCTACTATTTGGGTCTCCCCATAAAAAAGTATATCGAATCGATATTTCATGAGCTCCACCACTATTTTTTAAACCCAATCTAGAAGCAGTTACATCATAGGAATACCCTATATCCAATCCACTTTCAAGTGAAACTCCTACTAGACCAATAAATGCTTCGTTATTTGGAAGTGAATTTTTAGTAGGCAATCCTCTATACCAAAGTCCTAAAACTAATGGCTCCAGAAATAGCTGAGCTCCTACATCTAACTGGCTAAATGGATCTTGTTGTTTATAATTAAATGCAAATGAAATAGATCTTTCAGAATAGGCATGAGTGAAAAAATCTCTGCTTCCATGTCCCAAATCAAACTTAACACCTCCTTGAGCAGAAAGCTTCATCGGGAGTTTAGAAATTTGTCCCTCGACAAAAGACCTGTTTGGCTCAGACAAATGATGGGCAGAAACCCCAAACCAATATTTATCTGTATAAATCATTCCACCTACAGCATAATCCATAAAACTATATTTGGAGTCAAGAGGAACTCCATCAAGCTCATCTGTAATACCACCAACTGTCCCATTTATGATATCAATTTGACTTCCGAAGACTAAATCAGAGAAAAATGCATTTCGCTGCATGTAACTAACTTGCCCTCCAACTCTGAAAAACAAATCTTCATTGATCTGCATTCGATAGGCATAGGACAAGCCAATTTCATTGGTGGATAGTTGAGCCATACTTTCCTGACTCCCGTTAAAAATTAACCCTATACCAGAATTATAATCAAAAATATAATGGTCAATATAAGCTGAATAGGAATTGAAACTTTGATCTAAACCAGGCCATTGATTTCTGTAATTAACACCAATTCGAGTAAGTTCACTTGAACCGGTTAGAGCTGGGTTTAAATAAAGTGGTGCGGCATAGAATTGAGAATACTGAGTATCCTGAGCAGTTGCCTTGAAGCAAATACTTAGAAAAACAACGATGTATAGTATCCTCAATTTCATTTATCGAATCAAAACAAAAACTCCAGATTTCTCAACAGTCTCTCCCGATCTTGTTTCAAATACTGCTCTGTAAACATAATTACCGTTTGGAACTGCAGTACCATTTAGTGTTCCATCCCATCCAATATCATCTAAGGTTTTTGACTGATAAATCAATTCCCCCCAAGTGTTAAAGATGTAAAACTCCATAGAAGCGACGCCTCTAGATTCAGGTCTGAAGTACTGATTTTTCAAACCATCAGGAGTAAATGCATTAGGCACCATGATCATGTAATCATCAAATACCTCGATTACACGCTGGAATTCAGCAGTACAACCAAAAGCATCAATGGTAGAAAGTGTCACTGTATAAACTCCCTTTGATTGGAATTCATGTGATGGGTTTTGTTCTGAACTGGTAAATCCATCTCCAAAATCCCAGTTCCAAATAATGACATCTCCTAGAGTACTATCCATGAACGCAACTGGCTCCTGAATTTGGACTTCTCCGTTTGTTAAAATATTTCCACCTCCCAAGTCAATCTCATAATTAAACTTAGGGATCAACTCTTCATCTGCAATTAGTACCTGGATTCTCTGAGTAGGAGACCAGCAATTGGAACCTTTCACACTGCTTTGTACAATATATTCTCCTGATTGATCCACTTCATCAATTTCATCCAATCGCATGATAGATCCTGATGGACTTTCAATCTGATAGTCATATACACTCGAATTAAACCCTTCGATGAATTGAGTGAGATCGACTGTTCCTTCAGGGTCGCAGACAATTGAAGGATTTGAAACTCTTAAATTTGGTATGGAATAGACAACCACCTCAACAGGCAATAGTGGAGGAGGACACGTTCCAGGACCACTTATTTCCAGATAATAAACATAAGGAGTGGATTTGCCAGTCAGACCTGAAATTGACAATGTTCCGTCTTGAGCTATTTGGTAACTTATTCCATTTGAAGAACCATTGGTAATTTCTCCTGTTCCATTTGAATTTTGGTACCATGTAAATACTGGTGTTATTCCTTGCTGAGAAGTCGTTGGAATAAGGGTGGCTACCTCCCCTTCACAAATTTCCTCATCCTGAGCCTCTACTGGAGTTAATCCATCTACCAGTGTAACAGGTGTAGAAACTTCAAATAAACATCCTCCATTATCAGTGATAGCAAAATCATAAGTTCCAGATGGCAAATCCTGAATTTCCAAAAGTCCATCCGAAATCGTCAGATTAGCATAGTTTTGTCCATTTCTGTTAACCGCAACCACATAATCCCCATAGCCGCCGCTAATTTCAAATGAAATTAGCCCGTTGGTTTGATTACAAGTAGGATTAGAAATAGAAGGTTCTGTTGTGCTAATAGGTGCTGATGGGCCTTCTACCTCAATCCCCATAACAACAGATTGACATCCTCCACTTCTGACAGTTACATCATAAATTCCAGGAGCGACTTCCAGAATATTTGAAGATTGGAAATCTATTCCATTGATAGAATATTCATAAATTCCACTACCTCCTGAACCAGTCATGACAATGCTTCCTTTTTCGCCAAAACAAACTTCATCAATCACATTAAATGATGCTGATGGTTCGTCAAAAATCTGAACGGTAGGTGAAGCCACAAATCCAGGACAAACTCCATTTCCAACTGCTATCACATAGTATCTTACAGGTGAATCGGAATTATCTAAACCTGAAACACTCAGGGTTCCATCTGCAGCAATATCAAACGTATGACCATTGGCATCTGGAGTGGAATTGGAAACTATTGGTTGGGTTAAACCTTGATCCTTATACCATTCAAAAGTAGCTCCTGCAGCAGCAGGGTTTACATTGGGTTTAAAGACAGCAACTTCCCCTTCACAGATTTCAATATCGTCTACCAATACTTGAGAAGGTCCATAAACCAAGGTCACAGTATTCGAAGTGACAAGACATCCCTCTGCATCGCTTATTTCTAAATAATAATCCCCAGGAGCAAGATCATCAAGTTGGAAAACAGGACCATTAACCACATCTGAACTCAATAAAGAACCATCCTTAAAGGTAGAAACAGTATATGGAGCCCAGCCACCAGTTATTTGGGTTTTAATAATACCTATATCAGCACCACAACCAGGATCAATCTGTGTTAACGGAGCAACATTTAGAGCTTGCCCTGGTCCCAAAACTTCTACCTCAAAAGTGTTCAAACAAGCAGTCGCTGAATTTTCAACTTCAATTGTATAAAACCCTGGTGCAAAATCTTCATTCTCCAAACCTCCCGCATCTAGGGTCCCTCTCCCTGCAATCGTATAAGTATAGGTAGAAAGACCATTAGCCGATACCTTGATTTTTCCATCTGCTGCACCAAAACACTGCTCAGGTTCTGTTTCAAAATCCGGGGTTGGAAGTGGATTTACTAAGATTTCTGCAGGAATGAGATCTTGATTACAAGTATTATTCCCTGTTACTTCAAGGTAATAAACATAGGGTGATGCCGAAGGTGGTAAGCCAGAAACAGTCAGTTCGGAGTTACCTGATATTTCATAAAAGACTCCAGAAAGATTAGGATCAGCAGAACCATTTAAAATCTCTTGGTTCCCTTGGGGGTCTCTGAACCACTTAAATATTGGTGTAGATACTGGAACACCCAATTCAACAATTTGTGGGATGAGGGTTGCATCCTCTGTTTCACAAATACTTGTATTTGAAACTTCAAATTCAGGATCTACCTGAGGTATTAAACTATAATTTAAAGGTATTTGACAACCATTTGCATCTGTAATAACAAGCTCATAATCTCCTCCTATCAAACCAGTAATTTCAAATCCGATCCCTTGAGGCTGGACACTAAAACCAGTAACAGGTGAAGAATCAAGAGTTAATGAATAAGAATAAGGCAGAGTACCACCTGAAACTTCCCAATAAATAGAACCATTATCAGGCTGGCAAATCGGGGATTCTGAATCTTCATTTCCAGCAATAAGTTCTGTTGGCTCATTTATGACAATAGGTTCTAGGGTAGTAGTACAATTAGTATTTGTATTGACTACTATAACGTCATATGTCCCGGCGACTAAGTTTGAGAATTCCCCAATCGTATTGGATTCTCCAGTTTGAGATATGGTAAAGAGATAATTTGTGTCTTCATATTCAGAAGTACTTGCGGAGGTCAATCGAATTATTCCATTTGCTTCACCAAAACATAAAACATCCTGTGCTTCCATTTCTGGTGTCGGTAGTGGATTTACCTGAGCAATTGCTTCCACAATTTGATTTCCACATACTACATTTAGATAGTAGGTGTATGGACTGGTTGAACCAGGCAGTCCTTGTATTGTAAGCTCACCTGATGTAGAAATAGAGTAACTAATATTAGGGTCTACAGGATCTGTACCTTCTTGAATAGGCTGGGTCAATGCTTGGTCTTTAAACCAGAAAATATCAGAGGGTGAACTTCCTGAAACTGTATTTACAGGGGTAAGTATCACATCTTCTCCTTCACAAACAGTTGTTTGGGTTATATCATAACCAGGAAGTGGTTGCTCCTCTATTAGGAAAGATTCAATAAACTGACATCCTTCTTCATCTGTAATAATTGCAAAATAGGTGTCTGGCAATAGATTTGGGGCTCCTGATAAATCTCCTGAAACAATTTGTCCAGTATCAGAGCCTTTTCTCCATTCAATCGTATAATTACCCCAACCCCCAGAAACCTGAAGGTTATCGATAGATCCATTGGCTTCAGAACATGAGCTTCTTAACCTATCCGCAGTTGCTGTAATAGGTTGGCTTGGTCCTTCTATAGTTTCAATTACCTGGAAAACACATCCATTTCCACTTCTTATATCTATGGTATAGTCGCCAGGAGCCAATCCGGTGAAAACATTGTTAGTTTCGAATGGTCCACCTTCAAAGCTAAATTCATAATTTCCATCCGCACCGGTTGCATTGACAGTAATGGTTCCATCTGCTGCTTGAAAACAAATTTCATTTGTGACTTGAGTACTTGCATCTAATTTTTCAAAAACCTTAACAGTTGCCTCGAATGGAGGTGATGGACAATAACCTGCTCCTGTCGCCACCAAATAATAGCTATAGTCGCCAGGCTGCAATCCATCTATTGTAATTTCAAGTGTTGTAGGATCAATTAAATATGTAATTCCGTCAGACCCTGGTGTTGCACTTGAAGTAATCGGGTCATTTGCTCCAGCATCTTTAAACCATTGTAAGGAAGGATTTCCAGTGGTGGTGATTACTGGAGTAAAAGTAGCAATGTCACCTTCGCAAATCTCATCAATCATTGGATCAGCTGAAATGGCAATTCCAACATCATCAATAAGTTCTTGACTTAGTGATTGAATACAATTATTGCCATCTGTGATTCTGACTTCGTAGATTCCAGGTGCAAGGTCCTGGTAAATAATTGGGGAAGTAGCTGCTGAAACTGATTCAACTTGTGCACCATTCCTAAACAGGGCAACTGTATAATCCGGTGTTCCCCCTGAAAAACTTATTTCCAATAAACCATTTTCTTCCCCACAAGCGGGTTGGATAACTTGATCAAGACCCAAAATAATCTCAGATGGTTCATTTACGACAATACCATCTAGGGTAGTTGCACAATTAGTCCCAGAGTTTCTTATTACAAAGTCATATGTACCTGCAATAAGACCGTTAAAAGTATTTGAAGACTGGAAAGTTGACCCTCCGTCTAAACTATATTCATAACTAGTCGCAAGCGCTGGATCTAATGGATTCAGAGTTATGGTTCCATCATTCCCTCCAAAACAGGTAACATCTGTCGGGGTAGCGTCAATGATTTTTGGAACTGGGTTAACCGTAACAGTCGCAGGGATTGAATTGGAGTTACAAAGATTATCCCCGCTTACAACAAGGGAATAATTATAAGGAGTAACATTTTCGGCTAAACCATCAATTGTAAGTTCTCCGGTTGTAGAATTGACAGCATAAGTAATCCCATTGGAAGTTCCGTTTGAAATTGTATTTCCTGTTCCGTCCAACCAAGTGTATTGTAGATTGGTAGCATTACTCAATTCTATTGTTTGAGCGGTTAGGATTGCAGTTTCTCCAGGACAAATAACTGCATCCGTTGCATCAAAAGAAGGAATAGGAGTAGCGTTAAAAGCTGGAGTTGTTATTGTTGCATTACAACCATTAGAATCGATTACTTCGACTATTATAGTTGGAAGCTCCCCAATTCCAGTGATTGTATATATCCCACTGGAAAGGGTTGGACTTACAGGATTGCCATCCAAAGTAAATGTATAACCCGATCCGGGCGTCCCCCCCGAGACTTCAAAAGTTATTTCTCCATTTTCCAATCCACAGGAAGGATTTACTTGATTAGAATAAGTAATGGACAAAGGCTCATCTGGGCCTAATACTTCTCTGGTTATTGATCCAATACAATTTGTCCCTGCATTTACATCAATTGTATAGGTGCCTGGAAGTAATCCCGAAAAAGTATTAGAATTCTGATAATTCACTCCGTCAATACTATAAGTATATGTTCCAAAACCGCCTGTAGGGTTTACGAGTATTTGTCCAGAAGCTTCACGACAAAGATCATCAGTGACTGTGGCGTTAATATTTAAAGGTGGTAGTACCAATGCCTGAACCACTTTTAATGAGCCTGCCGGAGTAGCACAAAGATTTTGAGCAGGATCAGCTGCTACTTCCACAAAGAATTCATAAACTGAAGCATTTTCTGGTAATCCAGTTATAGTAAGTATTCCAGGAGTTACAATTGAATATTCAATACTTCCTTCGGTCAACCCATTTGTAATAGGCTGGGTTTTTCCGTTGTCTTTGTACCACAAAAAAGTAGGATTCACTCCATAGGCTGGATCTATCCTTGGTTCAAAAACAACCGGTGTCCCTGCGCAAATCTGCTGATCATCAACATCGACTATTACTGGTGTTCCTCTTTCGTCAGTCACATCAAAAGGAAAGACATCTTCACAAATATTGTTGGTAGCTGGATTTGATACTGTCAAAAAATATTCTCCAAGATTTACACCAGTTACTCCTACAGTTGCCTCAATATATCCACCAACTGCCGTTTCAGTTACAGTGTAATTTGAGGCAGGCAATACATTTCCAAACTGGTCCTTCCAGTTAAAAACATAGCCAGGAATCAAGTCCTTTAAGATTACATTATTGATAGAACCATCATTCTGTCCATTACAGGTAGGTCCTATAACGGCTCCAGACCCATCAATTTTTGGGAAAGGATTTACGGTTACAGTAACAGTTTCAGGAAAAGAAGTTAATCCATAATTGTCTATGACTGTATAGTAGATCGTATGCGTTCCAAAAAATCCAGGCTCAGGAGTAAATTTTATAGATGCTTTATTCCTTTCGTCACCAAAATTAGAATCAGTCAATTCTTCTAAAATGGATTCAAAAGTTCCAACTCCCGGTATAGTAATAATTTTATTTTCTGGCTTACATTTCTCTTCACAAACCCCTGATAATCCACAATTCCCAACAAAGGGATCCCCATTTGGATTAGGGTTATTATTTGGTGGACCTGGGTTCGTTTCATACAATTGAAGACACCGGATAAATTGGTTTGTCGCATTTAGATCAACTTCAAAATTGAAGGTCAAATCTTCGTCAAAACAAACTATCTCATTCAATGGATCTGGGTCAGGAGCCAAAATTGCATCAATACTAGAAACCTCTACTGTCACATTTCTAATTTCATGAAAACTTGTTCTATCACCAGTTGCAGCAGCAAATCCAACTTTTAGGTTTTGTGGAGCACTAAAATTATATGGAACATTATTGAAGATATTCACTACTTGCTGCCCTGAAGCAGTGGTGATCAACATATCCATGGTGATCGTATAAGTCCCAGCCCCATTAGGTCTTAGATCTATAAAAACTTTGCGGTACCCATCTAAAGCACAATCCTCAACTCTACTCCCTCCACCTATCGTAAATCTCTCGGAAGGAGCTAAGAAATAGTTAGGATCCAATACATCAAATGGAGCTCCATCTGAAGGGTCATTAAAAGTGATTTTCCCATCAATAAACGGGTAACTTAAATAGGTTGGTGGATCTGGAAAAGTTGCTGGAAAACCGGTATAATTACCAGTCATTCCATTATCTCTTACAAGGTCAGCTGGGACTACAGGTCCTCTGATTGCAATACTATTTGGATATCTTGGAAAAAAAGCTGTAGAAA
>NZ_JAHEBC010000362.1 GCF_024642405.1 Algoriphagus sp.
TTAATAGGAAATTTGATGTAACCATTTCCATTGGATACAACTTTGGACATCAATGCGGAATACTCAGTAGAAATGTCTTTATCATCAAATGTGATCAGTAATTTAAAGCCCATTACATCTTCATAGAACTTCACCCAGCGGTTCATTTCACCAAGCTCTACATTTCCAACACAATGATCTATGTATTTTAAGCCGATTGATTTCGCTTTGTATTTGCTTGATTTCTTAACAAACCCTGGAAGAAATATCCCTTTGTAATTCTTTCTTTCTACGAACGTGTGAATTGTGTCGCCATACGTTTTAATTGATGCGGTTTTTACTTCTCCAAACTCATCAGAGATAATTTTAGGCTCTTCTGCTGATTCGGCTCCTCTTGATGTAGTTTCATACCAAGATTTTTCAGCATCATCAACCCAAAGGGCCAATACTTTTACACCGTCTCCATGTTTGGTAATATGTTCGGAAATTGGACTCTCCGGAAATAAGGAAGATGTAAGTACTAATCGGATTTTATCTTGTTTTAGCACATAGGATGCTCTGCCTTTTAATCCTGTCTCTGGTCCAGCATATGCAATTAGTTCGAAGCCAAAGGCATACTGATAAAACAGAGAAGATTGTTTGGCATTGCCAACATAAAGCTCCACATAGTCTGTTCCGTTTATTGGTAGGAAATCTTTAGACATGGTCAAGTTATTTTTGGGTTATTCTAGTTGCTCAAAGTTAAAAAATATACCAAAGAATATTTGGCTTACTTTGATTTATTCTTGAGGATTTTTATTTGCCCACAGAGTAATCATCGCCATTATAAAAAAAGCCAAAGCCCAAGAGTTAAAACCTGAACCAAGCGCCAATAGAATCAACCCTATGTAGTAAATAGGGCCTAAAGTAAATCCGATCAGAAATTTAATTGTTGAGTTAAATACTTTATCCTTGATTTTTGGTGATCGCCAAAGCCAGACCCAATAGAGTGGGAAATGGAATATTTTCATGAGCTTATTTTTAAGTCCTGAAAATGGAGGTATAGGGTTTTCAACTTTTCCTGTTTTCAAAAATTCCTCTACAGCCTTTTTATCATTTAAATCAACGCCATGATGGATTAAACTACTTAAGTCCTCCTCATAGTTATCACTGGGAATTTCTACTACCAATTGATGTAATGCTTTTTCAACAGATTTTGTCAATTTCCCAGACTGTGAACTTGTCATATCCACTTCTATGGGGTTACCAAAAATCATATTAACCCTGCTTCCTGACTTTTTATGGGCCGAATAATTAATCCCAACCGGTAAAATAACAGGTTTAGTCTCAGGGTATTTTTCCTTTAAACCAAACGCCATTCTAGTAAACCCTTTGCTGAGTGGCCTCAAACTCCTTACGTCACTATGACTTCCTTCTGCAAAAATAATTACGGTTCCATTTTCCTTAAGAATTTCATAGGTTTTATCAAAAATCAATTGATTTTGCTGAATTGTGGAAAACCCATCCCGAACCCTGTAAACGGGAAGCATTCTTATAAAATCCAAAAGTTTAGCTGCTATAGGACTCTTAAATACAGATGCTCTGGTAAGGAAATATGGATTTAGTTTTGTATGAGTTGCCAAAAGTAAAGGGTCAATCAAAGCATTCTGATGATTGGCCACTAAAATAACTGGTCGATCTTTGGGGATATTGGTTTTGCCTTGAACTTTAATTTTCTTGAAATAGAGATGAAGGCAAGCTTTCACTGCAAGGCGAAGCAAATAATTTACGATGTCTTTCATTCTTTATTTTTCCATACCGTGGCAATAGCCATTCCTGAGATCAAGTGCCAAATACCCCAAAAAGCGGTAATTATAGACATCCCCCCCAATCCATTAAAATAAGTAAAGATCAAAACCAGTCCTAGACCAGAATTTTGTATTCCAGTTTCAATGGTAAGAGTTTTCACATCAGCCAAGGGCAATCCAAAAATCTTTCCAGTGGTAAAACCAGCCCCCAAAGCAATAAAATTGTGAGCTAAAACCCATAAAAAAATGATAGAAATGTATTTTAAAAATAGATCTAGGTTTCCCAAAAAAGCCACAACAATAAAAGCAGCAAATATTAAAAGGCTGACAGGTTTCAGTATTTTGGAAGCTTTGTTTGCGAGTTCTGGTGCTTTTTGATGAGTAATAATTCCTAGAATTAAAGGAATTCCCAAAATCATAGAAACAGTAGTAAAAGCATCTAAATAGTCCAATTGAATATCTTTGAGCAATAAGGATGTGGGTGAATATAAACTAGCCCACAAAGCAAAATTCAAAGGGGTAGTGATAATAGATGCAAGACTTGAAAAGCCTGTTAAACTGATAGACAAGGCGGTATTTCCTTTAGCGAAATTTGTTAGAAAATTTGATACATTTCCTCCAGGACATGCAGCAACCAGAAACATCCCAAGTGCCACACTTGGAGGTGGATTGATAATATTTATAAGCCCCCAAGTCAAAAAGGGGAGTAATAGAAATTGTGAAAATACACCCAGAAAAAAGCCTTTAGGGTTCTTCGCTAAATACTTAAAATCTTCGAATCTTAAGTCCAAAGCTACACCATACATTATCAAGGCTAAGGCAAGATTCAGTAAAATGAGGTCTCCCGGTGAGAAGTTAAGCTGGATCGAATCCAGTTCATTTGTTTGGGTCATTGAATCGAAAATCCAACGAATTCTTGAAATATCAAAGTTTTAAATTCATTTATATTTAACTATAGATTAGACTTTGGGCTAGATTAGGATCTCAGAAATTTCGAAATCGTTTCCGCATCTTTTACTTCTGTCTAGATAATTCATATTGAATGCTATTCAGAGAATCTTTAGATTGAATGAAAGCAATTTTTAAGAATTTTAAGGCTATTTTAATTTGAATAAAGCCCTTTGAGAAATTTAAAAGAAGAAAGATTTAACCCAAAATACTGCACTAATTATGACTAAAAGGAGAGAGTTTATAAAGAAATCAGTTCTTGGTACAGCTGGATTAACTATGGCCGGAATGTCTATGTCGGCGAAGTCTTACGCCTCTATAATAGGGGCAAATGAAAGAATAAATTTAGCGGTAATTGGAATCCGAGGTCAAGGTAGCAACCATATCAATCAGTGGTGTGCTTTGAAGGATAATAGAAATGTTCGCTTAAAGACCTTATGTGATGTCGATGAGCAATATTATCCTGAAAAATCAAAAATAGTTATTGAAAAAACCGGGGTGACTCCACTGACAGAATGGGATATGCGCCGAGTCTTTGATGATCAAGAAATTGATGCCGTTTCTTTTGCAATCCCCAATCACTGGCATGCCTTAGGAACTATTTGGGCATGTCAGGCAGGTAAACATGTTTACGTCGAAAAACCGTCTAGCCACAATGTTTTCGAAGGAAGGAAAATGGTAGAAGCTGCCAGAAAATATAATAGGAGAGTACAAGTCGGTTTCCAAAATAGATCTATTGAAAACGTCATGGAAGCAATGAAATTCCTCCATGAAGGTGGTATAGGTGAGGTTTACATGGCACGTGGTCTTTGTTACAAGCCTAGAAATTCATTTGGAATTGTGGCAGACAGTACTCCTCCAGCTTCCTTGCATTATGATCAATGGTTAGGTCCTGCTCAGTACCAACCGTACAATGAAAAGAAGGTTCATTACAATTGGCATTGGCATTGGGCAACTGGAAATGGTGATACAGGGAATCAAGGACCTCATCAATTTGATGTTGCAAGATGGGGTTTAAATAAAAATGAACATC
>NZ_JAHEBC010000363.1 GCF_024642405.1 Algoriphagus sp.
TCCGCTGATATCGGAAAAGTACTTCTCAACTTGATCAACAATGCTTTTTACGCCGTGAATGAAAAGGCAAAGTCTACCCCCCAACCCTCCCGAACTATCGGGATAGGCACTGAAGAGGGAGTAATTTACAAACCAGAGGTCATCGTGAAAACAACGACGACCAAGTCCCCTTCAGGGGATTTAGGGGTTGAAATTACCGTCCAAGACAACGGATCCGGCATCCCAAACTCCATCAAAGAAAAGATCTTCCAGCCTTTCTTCACCACTAAACCAACAGGGTCGGGAACGGGATTGGGATTATCCCTATCTTATGATATTGTGAAGGCACATGGAGGGGAGTTGAAAGTAGAGTCAGAGCAAGGACATAAAACTAAATTTTCAGTTTTATTGTCACGGTAATAAAAGGTTAAACTGTTTTTTGATAGGATGAATAAATAAGACAATTATATCAATCCTTAACAAACCCAGTAATTAACTGATTGTGAGCAGATAGCTAGCGTGAAGGCTATAGAATTTTTGATTATCTTACTTGTATAACCTTGAATATGCCTAAGTCACTGCTCTTGCTTATTTTTTCCTGCTTACTCTTATTCAATCAAGGGTTTTCGCAAAAACAGGGTATCAAATACACCAAGATCGCTGGGTCAAATGACATTACCATTGGTAAGGTAGGTTCAATTACACAGGATAAATATGGTTTTATATGGTTCCTCGATCAGACTTATAATAGTCTTATAAGATACGATGGAAACAATATGATTAGATATTCGATGGAAGAAAACAATCCCATTGGATTTAATAGTTCTGTTCCAGAATGTCTGATTGCCGATTCCACTGGTGCCATCTGGATAGGATATTTCGAGGAAGGACTAGCCAGATTTGATCCATCACTAAATAGTGTCACGCACTACAAGTACGACTCACTTAACCCATCGGGGTTGAGCAGCGATGTTGTTAGTGTTTTATTAATCGATAGCAATGAAAGACTGTGGGTGGGAACGAATAAAGGGGTCAACCTATTTGATCCTGAATCCAACTCCTTCACTCACTTCATGCACGACTCAACAGACAATTCAAGCCTGAGTCATAATGTTGTTCGAAGCCTTTACGAAGATCGGAGTGGTACCCTATGGGTAGGAACCGGATATGAATTTCAAAGAGAAAATGTGGGAGGTCTAAATCGATTAGATCCCACTACCGGCACATTCACCCGGTACATGCATGATCCTGATGATCCACAGAGTCTAATCGATAACCGGGTCCGTGCAATTTTTGAGGATTCCCGAGGAACATTTTGGGTAGGCACTCAGGGAGATGGATTACATACCATGGATAGGGAAACGGGATTATTCACAAGACATAGATATGATCCACAGAATCCCAATAAACTAAGCCGTCCTGAATATGATGCCTGGTACGATGCCATAACTTTTATTTTTGAAGACAATGACAAACAAATCTGGATTGGAACCAATAACAGTGGGGTCAACAGATTTGATCCAAAGTCAGAAGCGATCGTTCATTTTGGAAATAATACAGATGATTTCGGAACACAGATAGATAATTCATCTTGGACTGCCTTTGTCGCAGAAGATGGTCAGATCTGGATGAGTACACAATTAAACAGCTTTTATAAAATTGATCTTCACAAAAGTGTTGTTCAGGATTATACTGAAGTAGCAAACAGTTTTTATGAGGAATCCAATTCAATTTTTTGGATAGGAACAAATAGTGGGCTCCTGAGAAAGGATGAAATAATGGGTACAATTGAGATTTTTACCCACGATCCAAACAACACCAACTCACTTTCAAGCAATTTTATTGAGTCAATAACGATGGATTCTAATAAAGTTTTATGGTTAGGCACACAAAATGGATTAACAAGCTATAACCAGTCAACTAAAACTTTCACTCGCTTTGAGCATGATGAGAATGATCCTACAAGTCTTAGTGACAATAAAATCCCTACCATTCTATCTTCTGATGATACTACTTTGTGGATAGGAACTTTTGGTGGCGGGTTGGAAAAACTAAATACCCGAACGCAGAAAATCACACATTATGAATTTTCCGAAAATGATAATTCGAAAAGTATACATTCAAATTGGATCTCAACCTTAGCGAAAGATTCAAAAAATCATATTTGGATTGGATTCTCCATGGGAGGAGTTGACAGATTTGATCCGGAAAATGAAATATTCAAATATTATCCATTTGGTGATGTAAACAGCCTCCACATTGATCAAGAGGATAATATATGGGTGGGATCCGTAAACGGCCTGGACCAATATGATCCCGAGACCGATTCTTTTAAAAGTATCTATGATGAAACATTTGTTGCTTCGGTTACCAGTGATCAGAATAATAATATATGGATGACAAGTGCACAGGGTATTTTAGGCTTTGATAAGTCCAAAAACACGATTACTATTCTGGGGAAAGAAAGGGGAATTGATCAGTTATGGTTTCAAAATGATGCTTCATACAGACGTAGGGATGGCCAGTTGTACTTTGGTACTGTAACAGGACATTATGCATTTTCACCATTTGAAATGGTCACAACTCAGCGAGAATCAAAGGTTCAAATCACCAACCTGTGGCTTGAAGGAAAGACAGTAATTCCAAGTCCTAATGGCCCAATTAAAGAACCTGTCTTAGATGCTAAAAATATTGAATTAAAGTACCAACAAAACTCTTTTGCCCTGAGTATTGATGAGGTGGACTTCAGTGATGAAGGAGATAAGGTTATTCAGTTTTTTCTTGATAATTACGACAAGGAGTGGAGACGAACCCTATCCAGCGACAAGGTATATTATTTCAATGTTCCTCCCGGTGAATACGTATTTCATACGAAGGCAAAAAACAATTACAATGGTCAATGGGCGGAGAAAAGTATCGCCATTACTATTGCCTCTCCCTGGTATCAAACTTGGTGGGCTTATTCACTTTTTGGACTACTATTCGTTTTAGTAGTTTTTGGGGTTGAAAGGATCCAACGAAAGAGATTGTTAAATAAGGCCAGGGCTGAAGCGAGAGAAAAAGAACTTGAACAGGCAAAAGAAATCGAAAAAGCCTACACGGTACTTAAATCCACCCAAGCCCAACTGATCCAGTCGGAGAAAATGGCTTCACTTGGAGAACTCACGGCAGGCATTGCTCATGAGATTCAGAATCCCCTGAACTTCGTCAATAACTTCTCCGAAGTAAGTGGTGAGCTCATTGATGAAATGAATGAAGAAATTGAAAAAGGTGATTTCGAAGAGGTGAAGTTTATCGGTGCAGACCTGAAAGAAAATCTTTCCAAAATCAATCTTCACGGCAAAAGAGCTGATGCCATCGTCAAGGGAATGTTGGAGCATTCCAAAACAGGAACTGGTAAAAAAGAACCTATTAATCTCAACAAGCTGGTAAAGGAGTTTACCCAGTTGGCATATAGTAGTCAGAAAGCCAAAGACAAAGATTTTGAAGTAGAGCTCAACTTAGACCTAGATCCAAACTTACCTTCTGTAGATGTGATCCCCCCCGATATCGGAAAAGTCATTTTGAATTTAGTCAACAATGCTTTTTACGCCTGTGCTGAGCGAAGTCGAAGTGCAGTGAATGAAAAAGCAAAAAAGGAAGAAGGCAAAGGATATAAACCCGAGGTAATTGTCAGCACTAAGACAACTGAAACAGGAGTTGAAATTTCAGTCAAAGACAATGGCAACGGAATTCCAAATGCTATAAAAGATAAAATCTTTCAACCCT
>NZ_JAHEBC010000364.1 GCF_024642405.1 Algoriphagus sp.
GTCATAAAACACTGGTTCCCCAGCTCATTCAGGCTTTAAAAGATTTAGGAAGGCCAGATATTATGGTGGTAGCAGGAGGAGTCATTCCTGCGAAAGATTATGATTTTCTATTTAAAGCAGGGGTGACTGCAGTATTCGGACCCGGAACTGTATTATCTGAGGCAGCAATAAAGATCCTGGAAAAGCTGATAGAAACATAAATAATATTTCTATTCATCCTTATTTAATTAAGCTATGAAGGATTCTTTATACCTTTTTTTAGTAGTCTTACTGACTTTTATTTCCTGTTCGGGAAAAGATGAAAATCTGGATCCGAGAACAATTCTAGCTGAAGAGATGGAGCAGCATCTCAAGTCAGAGGTTTTGGATAAATGGTATCCACAATCCATGGATACAGTTGATGGAGGATTTCTGAGTAATTTCTCGTATGACTTTAAACCTAGGGAAAATCAGGAGAAAATGATTGTGACACAGTCCAGGCATGTCTGGACTAATTCCAAAGCCTCACAAAAGTATCCTGAAGTAGAGTACTTTAAACAAGGTGCAACCCATGGATTCGAGTTTTTAAGAGATAAAATGTGGGATTATGAAAATGGTGGATTTCATTGGCTTGTAAACAAACAGGGACAACAAATAGGCAATCCAATGAAAACTGCTTACGGAAATGCCTTTGGGATCTTCGCATTAGCTGCATATTTTCAATCTTCTGGAGACCCAGCAGTACTTTCATTTGCGAAAGATGCTTTTCATTGGTTGGATAAACATGCACATGATTCTATCAATGGCGGATATTATCAGCATCTTGATCCAGATGGAACTCCAATTTCCCGCCCGGATGATACGCCCTCCACTTCAGACTTAGGTTATAAGGATCAAAATAGCTCGATCCATATTTTGGAAGCATTTACTGAGTTGTATCATGTTTGGCCTGATCCAATTTTAAAAGATCGATTGGAAGAAATGCTTTTGCTTATTCGAGATCAGATCGTAACCGAGCGAGGTTATCTAACACTCTTTTTGTATTCAGATTGGAATCCTGTATCGTATAGAGATTCTACCGATGAAGTGATATTGGAGCATCATAATTTGGACCATGTATCTTTTGGACACGATGTTGAAACAGGCTTTTTAATGATTGAAGCTTCGGAAGCCTTAGGTTGGGAAAATGATGAGAAAACTCATGCTATCGCAAAGAAAATGATTGATCATGCCTTGGAAAATGGCTGGGATGAGTCCGTGGGAGGATTTTATGATGAAGGTTATTATTTTCAAGATGGGTTTCGAATTACGCATGACACTAAAAATTGGTGGGCACAGGCAGAAGGGATGAATGCCTTATTATTGATGGCAGAATTGTACCCAGAGGATGTTCATAACTATTATGAGAAGTTTTTGAAACTCTGGAATTATACGGATACTTATTTGATTGATCATGAAAATGGAGACTGGTATTCAGGGGGTCTGGATAAACAACCTGAGTTGAAATCTGTCGGGAAAGGAAATATCTGGAAAGGGATCTACCACCATTACCGATCACTCGATCATTGTATAAACAGGCTTAGAGAAATGGCTGAGAAAAGCCATTAGGTATTTTCACTATTCGCACTCAGGCCAAGCTCTTAATTTCTATTTCCATTTCCAACAATGCATAACTCAATGATTTCCCATGGGCATCCATTGCTATGGATGTTGTGACACCCGTTCCTAAAGCCTCTTCGCAGGTAAATTGTAAGGCTTTTAGTTCGGGTAAAGAGAATCTTTTGACTTCTCCTTTCAATTGATGAGATAAAAACTCCTTAACCTTTTTAGCCGTCACTTGATCTTCAATTGCAGAAAAATGCTCCTCCTCAAAAGGGATTACAGAAAGTAGAAGGGTATTTCCTTTGTCACCGGCTCTTCCATGGGCGATTTTTGAGAGTTTAACCTTCATGTGATGTTGGGTTTGAGTTCAAGAGTGTCAAAAGCGGTTTTATTTTCTTTCTATCCATTAAAATAGAAACTACCCCTACCAGTTCAGTGATGTTTTTTCTGGCTCCACCACCCCCTGCAGGACCGTTGGTATATAAAGCTTCCACTTCTTCTCCTATTAGAGCTGCTTTGCTTTGGTCAAATGTTTTTCCAGCCACTCTGAGCCGGACTTCATACGGATTTGATGATTGAGAAAGCGCCAGGCCATGTAGGGAACTCATGCCAATATAATCAACCCGAAATTCATCAAATAAACTCTTTATTCTCTTTTCGATAATTTCACCTGCTGAGAAAGCACGTTCTTTGGCATGAGACCCAGCATAGGAAATTTCCCCTTCCCCTAAAAAACCAGCTTCATATCCCACACTGACTTTTAGAGTATCAGGAGCTTTTTGACCGGTACCACCATTTACGGTTATTTCGTTTTTATCTGATTCTAAAATCCTCACTTTTGAAAAATCAGCCACTACATCTGGAGTGAAATATCCATTTGGATTAATGACCTCATAGAGCAGTTGTTCTTTTGCAGTTTGTTTGGAAATAATACCTCCGGTACCTTTTACTTTGGTGATTTTAGCAGATCCGGTTCTGCTAACTTCGACGATTGGATGCCCAAGTTTATCCATATCTGGTACTGGTTTCGTGACCGGATCTGCAAAATACCCTCCGGTTATTTGTCCTGCACATTCCATCAGATGCCCGATGACAGTGCCCTGTCCCATCAAATCAGAATCTTCAGTATTCCATTCAAATTCATGGACCAAAGGAGCAAGAAACAAAGATGGATCTGCTACTCTTCCAGTGATGATAATTGACGCGTTGGTCTGAAGTGCAGGTAAAATGGCGTCAATTCCTAAGTATGCATTAGCAGAAATTAAATTTCCATAGGTGCTAATAGGTCTTCCGGATTCCAATGCTTTTTCATCTTGGCTAATCAGCTCAAAAACATCATCTCCATGAACTACTGCAACGCTGATATTAATCCCTTGCAACCGAGCAATTTCCAGAATTTTTTTTCCTCCTGCTAATGGGTTAGCAGCCCCCATGTTTGTAATTAATCTGATATTTTTTTGTGCTAGAATCGGTAAAAGGCCTTCAATCCTTCTTTCCAAAAGTGGATCATAGCCAAGGTTTGGGTCTTTTTTCTTTCGTTTTTGAGCTAATGAAACTGTTCTTTCGGCAAGGCATTCTAATACTAAATAATCCAGATTTCCTTCCTCTGCCAACAGAATGGCAGGTTCTAATCGATCTCCTGAAAAGCCTGCACCACAACCGATTCTTACAACTTCTTTTTTCATGATTTTAAATAGAGATTGCTCCAATAAGTATTGCCACAAATACCATAATAAGAGTAATTAAAAATGCCCACGGAATCGTTTTTTTCTGATGTTCTCCCAGTTCCACTCCTGCTAATCCTATTAATAAGAATGTGGAACCAGTCAATGGACTTACCGCAAATCCAGTCGTCATCTGTCCTAAAATAGCAGCTCTTCCGACCTCCAATCCAGAGGCTTGAAAATATTCAGCGCTGGTAGATAGTAATGGTAGAATTCCGAAATAAAAGGAATCAGGATCGAACAATAAACTTGCAGGCATTGCAAAAACACCTGTTATAAGTGGAATCTGTTTGCCTACCTGTTCCGGTATTAAATTCACAACTTCTCCAGCCATTGCCTCAGTCATACCAGTTCCTTTTAAAATACCTGTAAAACACCCTGCGGCAAATAAGATACTAGCCATCAACATCGCTTCTTTGGCA
>NZ_JAHEBC010000365.1 GCF_024642405.1 Algoriphagus sp.
CCCTCGATAAATACTTCGGGTTCGAAATCGACCGAAGGGAGATTCGCGAGGGGTTGTGCGGCATGGGATGCGGGTATGAGCAATCCCTTCCTCTCTGCCACTAGATTAAAACCAGCTTTAGAAATGAAGCTGGTTTTTTATTAAATCATATATTTTTGGATAAGAGAGAATCAATTTATTTGCGTAAGATTTTTTTATTGGGATTAAAAAAATTCGATTTTAAATTTGGAATGTTAAACACTGTTTAATTACATTTGAATGTTCAATAACTATCATGGGAATAAACGACAGAAAAGAAAGAGAAAAAGAAGAGCTAAGATCATTAATCTTAGCTGCAGCCCGGTCTTTGTTTTTGGAAAAGGGGGTTGAAAAAACTTCAATTCGAAATATTGCAGATAAAATTGAATACAGTCCTGGAATAATCTATCATTATTTCAAAGATAAAAACGAGATTTTTCATTCACTGCATCAAGAAGGTTTTTTACAGCTTCTTGGTAAGATGAAAGTTTTAGGAACCGTGGAAAACCCATTGGAAAGGCTAAAAGCAATGGGAAAAATCTACATGTCATTCGCCAAAGAAAATCCTGATATGTATGATCTGATGTTTATAAAGGAAGCTCCAATTGATCATATTGCCCATCATAAGGAGGAAGATTGGAAAGAAGGGAATAATACATTTAGCTTCTTAAGAAGTACAGTTCAGGAATGTATTGATATTGGTAATTTCAAAGGTCATGATGTCGAGGCTTTGACTTATATGATCTGGTCCACTGTTCATGGAATGGTTTCGCTCAGGATTAGAGGTAGATGCGAAGCAATTTATTTTGAAAATCAGGATACCATCATGGAAGAAGCTTATTTATCATTTACAAAAATATTGGATTCATTCTGATATTTTTTTACCCACATATTAAACAGTGTTCAAATAAAATACAATGTTTTATGAATTATAGAAAAATATATCTTTTCAGTCTTTTTCTCCTACTGAGCCAGCTTTCCAATGGACAAGAGATTCTGAATAAATACATAGAAGAAGGCTTGGCAAATAATCTTGTGGTAAAAGAGAAGAATGTTTCTTTGGAAAAAAGTCTTTTGGCTCTGCAAGATGCGAAGTCTTACTTTCTTCCATCGGTGGAATTTAATGCCAGTTATAATCTTGCCAATGGAGGACGTACCATCGATATTCCCTTGGGAGATCTTTTAAATGGAGTCTACGGAACCTTAAATCAGTTGACTCAAAGCAATAGCTTCCCTCAACTGGAGAATGTATCTGAGCAATTCCTCCCGAATAATTTCTATGATGCAAGAGTTAGGGTTTCTATGCCGATTATCAATCCTGACCTTCGCTACCAAAAACAAATTCGAGAAAATCAGTTGCAGGTATCTTCTTATGATTTGGACATTTATAAAGCGAATCTGATCGAGGATATTAAGGTCGCCTATTATAATTTTTGCACGGCACACATTGCAATCGAAGTCATCGAAAGTTCCAAAGAACTGGTAGAACGCAATCTCCGTGATAATCGCTCGCTTCTTGAAAATGGAAAAGGCCTGCCTTCTTCTGTACTCAGGGCCGAAAGTGAAGTAGAAAATATCAATGCACTCATGATTGAGGCAAAAAACAGAGAGCTCAATGCCATTTATTACCTCAACTTCCTTTTAAATCGCAATCTGGATACTTCCATCCAATTTGAAGAACAAAGTCCTGACTGGGAGGAAATTGATTTTTTATTGCAAGCAGATGATTTGAGCAATAGACCGGAAATTCTTCAAATCTCCACGCTGGAATTAATCCAAAACACGCAGCTCAACTCCAGTAAAAACTATTGGGTACCACGCCTTAACACTTTTGCGGATTTTGGAAGTCAGGCGTTTGATTTCGAATTCAATACCCAAACTAGCGCCTATGTTTTTTTCGGCCTGAATCTCGGGATTCCAATTTTTCAAGGAGGTAGAAACAGAAACCAGATCACTCGATCCGAATGGGATCTGAAAAATACTGGTTACCAAAAAGAACTGCTGTCCGAGAAGCTTAATCTCGATTTAAAAATTGCCAAAAATGACTTGCGAACAAGCCATGCGGCTTTGCAGACTGCAGAAAAGAAACTGGAGTCCTCTGCTTCCTATTTAAAACTTGTAGACAGAGGCTTCAAGGAAGGGGCAAATTCTCTTATAGAATTTATCGATGCACGAAATCAATATACCCAAGCCGCCCTTCAAAAAACCATTAACGCTTATGCCTTGCTAAAAGCTCAGGCTAAACTTGAAAGACAACTCCAAACTGAAATCAATTCAATATGAAATCATTCCATTTATATTCCTACCTAATCATAGGATCTCTTCTGATCTCTAGTTGCGGTGTAGAAGAAAAATCATCAGAAAAGAATCTTAAAGGAGATACTATTCCTGTCACAGTTTTGAAACTTAATAAAGATTCATTTTCCACATCAATTCCCGCCAGTGGTAACTGGACCACTAAAGATGAAACGATCCTTTCTTTTAAAGTGGGGGGAATTGTATCGAAAGTATATGTGGAAGAAGGAGATGAAATCAAGAAAGGGCAGCTTTTAGCCTCTTTAAATCTCACTGAATTGGAAGCTGGACTGAGTCAGGCTAAAATAGCTTTCGAAAAAGCCAAACGTGATTACGAAAGAGCTTCAAAACTCTATCAGGACAGTGTTGCGACTCTGGAGCAAAAGCAGAATTCAGAGACTGCCCTTCAAATAGCCGGTGAGCAACTCAAAGCTGTGGAATTTAATTTTCAGTTTGCCCAGATCCGGGCAAGCCAAAATGGCTTTGTGCTCCGGAAATTCATCAATGAGGGACAGCAGGTTTTTCCTGGAAATCCAATTCTTCAGACGAATGGCGCCAAAGATGATTCTTGGGTTCTTGAAGTAGCAATAAATGATTTGAACTGGACTCAAATTGCAGAGGGAGATTCTGCCCATATTGAGCTAGGAAATGATCCTGAGGAATTTGTGAAAGGAAAAGTAGTTCGCAAAAGTCAATCTGCTGATCCAAGGACTGGTGCTTTTACACTTGAAATTTCTCCGGAAAAATCTGGGAATTTAAACTTGGCTTCCGGAATGTTTGGGAGAGCTAAGATTTTTCCTTCTAAGCAGGCCAACGGGTGGGAAATCCCTTATGAAGCATTATTAGATGCGGATGGGAAAGAAGGTTTTGTTTTTGTTACCAAAGATCAAAGTACAGCTTTAAAGGTACCTGTGAAAATTGGTAAAATCTCAAATGAGACTGTTCAGGTGCTTTCTGGTTTGGATGAATTCCCTTTTCTGATCGTTTCTGGATCTGCCTATTTGACCAATGAATCTGCAATCAAAATCAATTAAACGATGAAAATTTCAGATTTCTCAGTCAAAAACTATCAGTTTACTCTGATTATCTTCCTGATGGCAATTGCTGTGGGCACTACCACTTTCTTAAATATGCCAAGAAGCGAGGATCCGGTTATAGAAGCCCCACAATTTCCTGTTGTGGTTATTTACCCAGGAGCTAGTCCTGAGGATATGGAAGAACTCGTGGTTGATCCCTTGGAAAATGTCATCTATGGATTAGAAGACATAAAGAAAATCAAGACGGAGATTAAAGATGGAGTGGCAGTCCTCCTAGTAGAGTATAATTACGAAGAAGATGTAAATGAAAAATATCAGGAGCTAGTCAGAGAGGTGAATGCACTTCGTCCGGAACTTCCAAAAGATATTTTCAGCA
>NZ_JAHEBC010000090.1 GCF_024642405.1 Algoriphagus sp.
AATAGGGTCCCAAAAGCCACTTATAGGCAGCGCAAATCAATGCGTCGATCTTAAACTCTTTGACATCCATCGGCATGGCTCCAACGGATTGTGTCCCATCCACGATGAAATAAGCTCCAACTTCTTGGCATCTTTCTCCAATTTCTTTCAAATTGAATTTGACTCCACTCATCCAATGAATAGAGGAAATCAATATAACGGCTGTATCCTGATCAATTGCTTCAATAATTCTTTCATTCCAACTTGCGCCTTTTTGAGCTATTGATGAATCTGGACTAATTATTACCAATTCGGAATCATTCTCCTTCGCCCATCTTTCCATAGCAAAATAGCCACTCGGAAACTCGTCTTTTACTACAAGTGCCTTCTTCCCTTTTCCTCCCGGCACATTATTCAAAACTGATGTAAAACCATAAGAAGTTGATGGGACAACAGCGACTTCCTTAGCTTCACAGTTTACCAGCTGACCAAAAGAATTTCTCACATCCATCACTCCATCGAAAAAATCATCTGGGGTAAATTCAAAAGGGTTTCTTTGTTTGATAATCGAATGAATGCCTGCTTCCTCGGAGCTTTTCAAAAAAGGAGCACGGTAAGCATTGTTTAAATAATGAACTTCTGGATTTAGATTAAAAAGATGTTTTTGACTTTGAAGCATTTCTATTTAGAATAATATTTATTATTAATTTTTTTCTGAACCTTAATCCTAGGTAAAACTTTTGAACATAATATAGGTATCTACAAAGCCTAATGTAGAATGCCGAAATCCACCTGGAGTGTTCCCTATTATTTCAAAACCAAATTTTTCCCACAGATGAACTGCCGCAGAATTAGTACTGACCACAATATTAAATTGAATTCCTTTGTAGCCTTTTTCTTTTGCATAAGAGATGGAATGCTCACATAATATTGTTCCCAAACCCTTTCCCTGATGATCCGGATGAACCATATAGCCGCAATTAGCAATATGACTTCCTAAGCCAATTTGATTGGGTTTGATGATGTAAGTTGCTATTATTTCCCCAAAATCACCTTCAATTACGAAGGTATCCATGAATTCCGCAAACCAATAATCCTTAAGTTTTTCCTTAGGGGTCTCCGGTTCAAATACGTAAGTATCACCAGATTGAATCACTCTAGAAAAAATCTTCCAAACTCCATCGAAATCGGTCTGGATATTCGCATGTCTAACCAGCTCCATAGCTAATAGTTATTTAAACAAATCAATCGATAAGTAGTATTTATCCTAGTAATCACCCTCAACATTCGCAAAAGTCCAACTATCAATTTTCTTCGTATGTTCTTTAATCTCATGAACCATTTTGAGAAATATCTTATTGCAACCATGTAAATAGAAGATTTACAATAAAGACACGCAGAAGACAATTGAGCTATTACGTGAGTTTATTTTGCTTAAATATTATAGAAACAAATAACTTATTCAAACAATACCAAGCTACCATACATCATGCAAAAAACATATTACGATCCAGCAGATTTAAAGAAATTCGGAAAAATTACAGAATGGAATGAGGAACTGGGAAATAAGTTTTTCGATTACTATAACAGCGTTTTCGCAGAAGGTGAATTGACCGCAAGAGAAAAGTCCCTGATCGCATTAGCGGTAGCACATACCATACAATGTCCTTATTGCATAGACGCTTATACCGGAGATGGTTTGACGAGAGGAATTACCAAGGGCGAAATGATGGAAGCACTTCATGTAGCTGCTGCAATCCGAGGTGGAGCTTCGCTAGTTCATGGCGTACAAATGATGAATAAAGTGAACAAATTGGAAATGTAAATGATGATTCAATCCTTAAAGCGTAGGGAAAGCACTTTAGCCAAAAGCGAAAAGCAGTTGGAGATTTTATCCAATGGACTTTTTGAAGAAGGTGATCTACCTACTTTTAAACAAAAGATCTCAGAATCTGATCAATTTCCTCTTCGACCAAAAACATTGGAAATTCTTCAGATCAATGTGGGCTACATGTGCAATCAAGTCTGTAAGCATTGCCATGTGGATGCAGGACCGGATCGCAAAGAAATCATGACACGGGAGACCATGGAGCAATGTCTGAAAGTAATCAAAAACACTTCTGCACATACTCTTGATCTAACGGGTGGTGCACCAGAAATGAATCCGAATTTCAGATGGTTTGTGGAAGAAGCAAGTAAAATCGGAGTAAAAGATTTTATTGTCCGATCCAATCTTACAATTATCAGATCAAATAAGAAATACCATGATCTTCCGGAGTTTTTCAAAAAGCATAACATCCATGTGGTAAGTTCTATGCCTCATTGGACAAAAGGAAAAACAGATTCTCAGAGAGGAAATGGGGTCTTTGATCAATCCATTGAATCCCTGAAAAGTTTGAATGAAATAGGTTATGGAATAGAAGGAAGTGGCCTCAAATTGGATTTGGTTTACAATCCTTCCGGTGCATTTTTGCCCGCTTCCCAAAGTTCTTTGGAAGCTGATTTTAAACATGCTTTAAAAGAAGATTTCGGAATCCAATTCAATAACTTATTTGCCATTGTCAATCTACCGATCAGTAGATTTCTGGATTATTTGATTGCTTCTGATAACTATGAGGATTACATGTATGCCTTGGTGGAAGCCTATAATCCTGCTACGGTCGCCAATGTCATGTGCACCAATACACTCTCTGTAAGTTGGGATGGGTATTTATATGATTGTGATTTCAATCAAATGCTGGAACTTCCAGTGAAAAGTAAGGTCAAACATATTTCTGATTATCAGGAATCCGAACTCCAAAATCGAGAGATTGCCATCAGCCAGCATTGTTATGGATGTACTGCTGGCGCAGGAAGCAGTTGTCAAGGAAGTGTTTCATAAAAGATAAAGGCCGAGTAAACTCGGCCTTTATCTTTTAATTCTCTTCTCTTACTTTTTTAAGGCAGGTAAAAGTGCTTTTGCTATTAACTGATAACCTTCTTCATTGGGATGAAGACCATCCGAAAAAAGGCCTTCATTTAACTTACCATCCTCACCTACCAAACCTTTCCCTACTTCCACATAAGCTGCATTTGCCAAATCTGCCATCTGAGAGATTTTGAGATTGATTTGATTTACTTCCTTTTCCATCCCCCGTCTAGGCAGAATCCCAACCATCAAAATCTCTGTTTTTGGTTGTCTTTCTCTAATTTCATGGATCAGATTTTCTAAGCCTTTCACGATTTCCTCGTCACTATTCAGACCTAGATTATTTGTTCCGATCATCAAAACAATTTGCTTGGCATTAAAACCATCGAGTTCATCATGATAGATTCTCCAAAGTACATTTTCTACCCTATCCCATCCGAAACCGAAATTTCGGACTCCAGCAGGTTTCAGCATTTCTTCCCAAGATTTCTGGCCATTCACTGCTTTTGAAATAGGTTCTCCTCCCCAAAAATTCACAATGGAATTTCCGAAAACCAAAATTTCAGGCGCTTTGTCCTGATTCATTTTTAAAATCTCCTGATGTCTTTCCTCCCATTTATACACCGCAATATCTCTGCTTTGGCTGGTGGGAATCGTAGTAGGAATAGTTCCTTTTTCCTCACTCAAAACATCAAGAATGAGCTTTTCGTAGGCATCCGCATATTGAATCATTCCGAAATCATTCGGATGGATGATATCTACAAAGGAATCAAAACCCAATCCCAAGGCCTCTTTTTCCAATAAGAAAATACCAGTTACTCCCTCAGCTTTCAACTCCAAAAAAGCCTTTTTATACTGCTCATTCAGCCTTTTCACATGATCCGAATTTTTAATATTCGTGAAAGCATCCGCGTAGCCAACATGCTCCGTCAAAATTATCGGCACATTTGGTCTTTTCGCTTTTAGCTGTCGAACTGCATTCAAGGTCAGATTATAGACGTCATCCCGATCTGGACTTAAATTTGGAAGGCAATCCAAAATGTAAACCTTTGCATCTAGCTCAGTTAGCAATTCAAGAACTTCCGGTTCCATTCTACCATTTCCAGAAAAGCCAAGATTTAGGACTGGTCTTTCCAAATTCCTTTCCAAAATATTTGTCCAAGCCATTCCGGGTCTTGATGCGCATGCTCCTTGACATATGGAAGTTCCATAGGCAACAATCGGTTTCTCTTTTCTAACTGGCAAAACCTCAAAAAATGAATCTTCTCCTACCCCGATTTCCAAATTTTCCACCTCATTATAAAGGGGCAAAAACAATTGGTACTCCCGGCCATACTTCGCGTATTTAGGCGAATCCTCATTGATTACAAAAATGTATTCAGATTCTTTGTTGATGGAATACTTCCCCCAAGACCGAAGCCATTCTCCATCATATGATTTGCTGTACAAATCCAAACCACTCACTCCTGTAGCAGGCATATGAGGCATGGAAACTCCTCTTGTCACATTATATTTTACTGTAATTGAATCAGCATTGCTCCAGAAGCGGATAGAGAGCCCCGCAGATTGTTTGGAAAGGTTCCAAACCGCTTCTCTAACTTCTGTTTCCGCCCGAGCCGGTAATCTATGGTAGATGGACGGAACTTCATCGGCCCAGGCCTGACCTGCAATCACTGGGAATTCACTTTGAGAAGGATTCCACCATTTTAGATTTTTTTCCTCTTGGGCAAATGAAATGGATATAAATCCCAATAAAAAAATCAGAGTATATACTCCTCGAAGGTTATTTTGACGGTTTTTCATAGTAGCTTCAAAATCGATATTATTTCTGAAAGAATACCTATTAGTCATTATGGAATGATTTTTTGAGCCAAAATCTTTAAAAATTGAAAGAGCCCTTCGGGTAGAATAAAAAGATAAGGCTAAAGCTAAGATACTATCCCGCAAAGCATATCTCAGGAGTGGAACGACTTTATTTCACCGGTGGCAAATTTTTGTCTCAAGAAGATTCAATATCTAGTTGACCTTTATTCCATCTGGTATTTCAATACAATTGCCGGAGAATCCGCCAACTTGTTTTGGATGCTCTTAGGAATTGAGACGATTGTTTTTCCATTTTCGGTTTTCCATCGAAGAGATTGCTTCTCCCCTAATACGTAAATCTTGCTTTCCTTTTTTGGGGCATTAACTGTCCAAGAAATAGTCTCAGCAAGTTTCTCCCCTTCTTCTAACGGCAAGAGTGCATACATTTCCTTTTCTTTTCCTTGAGTGAAATATAGCTTTTCATCTTTGAAATTTTCAATAGCTCTAGTTTCATAAATTCCTTTTCCATTCAATTCCAGCCAAGCTCCGATTTCTTCCAATCTCGAAACTTGCTCAGGCAAGAATAGACCATCTGCAGTTGGCCCAACACCCAGTAATAAGTTTCCTCCTTTTGCCACAATCTCAATCAGCAAGTGAATCACCTTTCTGGAAGGCTTGAATTTATCATTTGGTACAAAGCCCCAAGCTCCACCCAAGGTGATGCAACTCTCCCAAGGATTTGGAGACATGGTTGGTGGAATTCCTTGCTCTGGAGTTCTATAGTTTTCAAAAGGACCATGAACTGTCCGGTCCACAATGAGGATTCCTTCCTGATTTTCTCTCACCATTTCAGCCACTTTAGGCATATCTATTTCCTGGCTGAATTCAGGGATTGGAGCACCCCAACTCAACACTTCCTCATTCACCGTAGATTTTGGTCTAACCCATCCCCCATCTAGCCATAGGATATCGATATTCCCATAATTCGTGGTGATTTCATTCAATTGATTATGGGTAAACTGTACATATTGATTCCATCTCCAAGGATGTTTTCGGATATCATAATTGACATTTCGATCAGGTGTTGCTCGGTAATCCCACCAGTAATACTGCGAATGCCAATCCGGTTTTGAATAATATGCTCCTATCATCATGTCTTTTGCCCGGAAAGCTTCAAAAACATACTTGGCTACATCTGCTTTTGGATTGTTTGCAAAAGGTCCATTGGAGATTTTGTAATCCGTAAACTGGGTGTCAAACATATTGAATCCATCATGGTGTTTGGTCGTAAAAACCACATATTTCATCCCGGCTTTGGCCGCTGCATCAGCCCACTGACTTGGGTCAAATCCGGTGGGATTAAACTTTTCACTTAATCCCCAGTACCATTTTTTGTAATCCTCATAGCTCTGAGTAGTATCTCTTCTGTTGATCCAATCTTCATTGACAATGCTCCAAGACTCTACAATTCCAGGTACGGCATAAATACCCCAGTGAATCAAGATTCCGAATTTCTGATCACGCCAATGTTCTAGTTTCTCAACTACCTTGGGATCGGTAGGATATTGGTATTCAGAAGAAGTAGGGTGCAGTGTATTTTGAGCTTTAGCTCCAAAAGTGATGACAAAAGCAATCAGCACCAGCCAAAAAGATTTTTGGTTCATAGTTTTGATGGAATAAGAGGATTAAATAAAAGAGGGTAAAACCAAGAGTTAAAGGTAAAATGGATTGCTAGGGTGAGCAAGGAAAAAACAGCTTTTACCAATATTCAGTTTACAAAATTAATATCGGTTTGATCAACGGCATTCGAAATCAGTCTTCAAATCCTTATCTTAGAAATTAAAGTAAATCCCATGCCCAAATACAATCTCCATATCAACGGATCGCAGAAATCAGTTGAAACTGAAGCCGATACTCCGCTCCTATATGTACTTCGTGATTATCTCGAACTCAATGGCCCTAAGTTCGGATGCGGTCTTTCCCAATGTGGAGCATGTATGGTCTTAATTGATGGGGTGGCAGAAACTTCTTGCGTCAGACCTGTTGGCAGCATCAGAGACTCCAAGATCATAACTCTTGAAGGATTGGCCGATAATAATGAAAAACTCCATCCTGTTCAGGAAGCTTTTGTGCAAGAGCAAGCTGCCCAATGTGGCTATTGTTTGAATGGGATGGTGATCGCATCAGTAAGCTTACTTCGTAAAAATCCCAATCCCAACGATTCTGAAATCCGTGAGGGCTTGGAGTTAAACCTTTGTCGTTGCAGTGCACATTCCAGAATTCTTAAGGCGGTAAAATCAGCTGCAAAAAATCTTTAACCCATGATTGAATTACCTAAAACATCCAGAAGAAAGTTTCTAAGAAATATAGGGTACATCAGCGTGGGGTTTCCATTGTTGAGTTCTTGTTTTGCAGAGCAGGATCAAAAAATAGCTGCCCGGATAAACTATGATGGGAATTTACCTGGAAGTATGCGAAATGCGAGCAAAGTAAATGCATGGCTTCAAGTATTGGAAAATGGCAGGGTACTTGTTTTTTCAGGAAAAGTTGAATTAGGACAAGGAATCCGAATGGCTATTTGTCAAGTGGCTGCTGAGGAATTGGATCTTGAATTGGATCAAGTGGAAGTTCATTTGGCAGAAACAGGAGTTACCCCTGACGAAGGTTATACTGCCGGAAGTGGATCGGTACCAAACAGTGCCATGTCGGTTCGTTATGCAGCAGCGACAGCAAGGCAGAAATTATTAGAACTAGCAAGTGACAAACTTAAAACCTCCATCGAAAACCTGATTCTTTATGGTGGAAAAGTGAAAAGTAAGAATGGAAATCAAAGTCTGAACTTCGCTGAAATTTTGGAAGGGGCACAAATAGATTTGGAAGTAACGAGGCCTGTCCCAGTAAAAATAAATACCGAATACCGCTATGTGGGGAAGTCCATTCACCGGAAAGATATTCCTAAAATGGTAAGAGGGGAAGCGATCTACATTCAAGATCTTCGTTTCCCCGGAATGGTTCATGCGCGAGTACTTCGCCCAGCAAGCTATCAGGCGAAATTGCTTAGTATAGATCAATCAGATCTAACCTCACAAGTTTCAGGCGTCCTAAAAACCCATATCAATGGGAGTTTTGTCGGAGTGATTGCCGAAAGAGAATATCAAGCAATCCAAGCAGAAAACTTTTTGAGAAGGAAAGCAAAATGGAGCAGCGGCACAGAATTTCCTGAAGAAAAAAATCTATTTGATCATATAAAATCAATTGCTGATCCTGCAAGAAACGTCAGAGAGGAAGGAATCGTTTCCTCTGAATTTTCTAGCAAAAATACAATCAAAGCTAAATACACGAAACCCTATATTATGCATGGATCGATTGGTCCAGCATGCGGCATTGCAAAATATGATGGAGAGACGCTTCATATTTGGTCGCATAGTCAGGGAATCTATCCTATGAGACGTGCCATCTCAGGAATGCTGAAAATGGAAGAAAGTAAAATCCATGTGATTTCGGTTCCCGGAGCTGGATGTTTTGGACATAGCACAGCGGATGATGCCGCGGCAGATGCAGCAATTCTCGCTTTAGAATATCCTGGAAAGCATATTCGAGTGCAATGGTCAAGAAATGATGAACATACCTGGGAACCCTATGGTACTGCCATGATCATGGAGATGGAAGCTAGTCTAGATGATCAAGGAAAAATCACTGCCTGGAAATCTGATGTTTGGACTGATTCTCATAGCCTCCGGCCAGATTCTGACCCAGCAACGCTATTGGATACAAGATATTTGGAAAACCCTGTTCAGCTAAAAGGAAGAGGTTATTTGGGAGGCGGTCATAGGAATGCCGATCCTTACTATGATTTTCCAAACATGCAGGTAAACGCATATTTTTTTGAAGGTCCGCTCAGAGTATCTTCTTTGAGAAGCTTGGGTGCCTATAGTAACATTTTTGCTATCGAATCATTTATGGATGAACTTGCAGAAAAGGGAGATAAAGATCCAATTGAATTCAGAATTGCTCATTTGACAGATGAAAGAGCAATTGCAACACTTAAAAAACTAAAAGATATAACTCAATCACAGTCTGTGAAAGAGGGAGAAGGAATCGGCTATGCTTTCTCCAGGTATAAAAACAATACTGCCTATTGTAGCATTGCTGCCAAAGTAAAAGTGGATCCGGAAACAGGAAAAGTGAATATCCAGAAAATGTGGGCTGTGGGTGATGTGGGTCAAATCATTAATCTCGACGGAATCAAAAACCAATTCGAAGGTGGAATGATCCAGGCTGCAAGTTGGACTTTAAAAGAACAAGTCAGGTTTTCGGGAGAGAAAATCAGCAGCGAGGACTGGTATGATTACCCAATTTTTCGATTCCCAGAAATTCCCGAAGTGGAAGTTGAAATGATCGATCGACCCAATGAAAATGCAGAAGGTGGCGGAGAGGTTTCTATGCCTCCTACAGGGGCTGCTATTGCGAATGCTGTTTATCGGGCCAGCGGAAAACGGGTAAATGATTTGCCAATTACTTCAGAGAAGATTTTGGGCTAAAGTAAGTTTCAATCAGTTAGGGTAATTCAAACTTTTTACTTGGTATGACTCTAATTGGTTTAATACCTATAAATCAATACTTTAGACCAAACCCAAATGGAAATAGTGTGTCCTTTTCTGGATATCCGGGAGCATCTGGATCTTGAGCAGTTATAGCCTCTGGTTTATTTGCCAAAGCAAAGGGAAGTTTACCTGTTGGATTGAACTTACCCATAATAATATCCATAACAGCCGCATCACTGACTCCAAAAGTTGCCAAAATCACTCCGGTATCTAGAAATTTACTTGCTTCATCTATCACATAAGGCTGACGAAAATCAATAGACAAAATAGTTTTTTCTGGACCTACCTTTTCCATAATAGTCTGAATATCTTCCAACGAAGGGGAAATTTTCCATGAGTTGGATTTAGCCATATCAGAAAATGCCAAAAAATTCAATTCATCAGGTTGAGCTCCGCCAAACATACGCTCCATCCCGTTTGGATCATTTGAAACGTTAATTCTGATAATTGCATAATCTACATCCTCACCAACAACTTTCAATTGCTCCCCTTTAGATTTATCATAATCTCCCGAAATAGCCTTTAATCCTTTCCATTTTTGATCCTTGAAAATTTCTGTATTAACGCCCATCGTCAATAGTTTTAAGGAATCATTTCCGACTGGGATAGCCAGAGGAAGTACACTTTTATTCTGAAGTAATACGATCGATTTTCTTTGAGCTAAATCCGCCTTTTTTTGAAAGGAAGGATTTCCTACGAGATATGCGGCACGATTCGGATCTACAAACGGGTTTTCAAATAATCCCAATTCAAATTGTTCTTTTAGAAGCCTTCTTACAGAAAGCTCCACTTTTTCTTTTGAAAGTTTTCCAGTATTCACCAATTCAAGAAGTTGTTTATTATCATTAAATCCTGATAATATGTCCGTTCCTGCGTCTAAAGCAATCAGTATCTGCTCCTCAATCGATTTATCTTCCAAACCCCAAGCTCGATTTCCAATAATCCCAGTATCTGAATTCACATACCCTTTAAACCCAAGTTTTTCTCTCAAGAGTTCTGTTAAAATCCCTTTTGAAAAGGCCATTCCAACATTATTGGGAAGGTATGGCTGCCCAACTGGAATTCCGTAATATGGCAATATCGAGGAAGCTCCTGCTTCGATTGCTGCCTTAAAAGGAGCAAGATGATAATCAAAATTATTTGCAGGATAGACTTGGTTTTTACCAAAGTCATAGTGAGGATCCCCACCACCTTCTTGAGGGCCACCTCCTGGGAAATGTTTGATGGTTAGAGCAACACTTTTTGAGCTCAAAGACTCACCTTGCAAGTTTTTAATTAGGACCGAAATAATATCAGAAGCAAGTTTACTGTCTTCCGTGAAAGTCTCATGAACCCGATACCATCTTGGTTCTGTAGAAAGATCGGCCATGTAACCATACATTCCCCTAAGACCTATTGAAGTCCATTCTTCAGCCATTATCTTCGCAAAGTCGGCGATCAATTCTAGATCTTGAGTTGCCGCCAGACCACCTTCTTTTGGCCATGAGGAAAATGCACCTGATTCTACATTTATTCCTGCCCTTGCATCGAAATCCATATGATTTCGGGCATTGGACTTAAACATAAGAGGAATTCCAAGCCTCGTATTTTCAGCAATTTCCTGCACAGAATTCATGAATTGTGCTGCTTCGTAGGGGGTGATTTGAACTCCTCTGAATCCAATACTCCTTGCGCCGGTTCTTACTGGATTTTGAGTTACAGAATTTCTAAAAATGAACCTTGTCATTTTCTCATTTTCTATAAAATCTACTGCCTGATCTGAAACCTTACCATATTCTTCAGCATTCAGTGTATTAATCAATAGCATTCCTACTTTCTCATCCAAGGTCATTTGCATAAGAAGATCTTCGATTCGATGATCTAAAGGCTGTCTCCAATCTTCATAGACATCTAGTTTATTATTCTTATTGAGATCTTTAAATTGAAGCTGATCCTGTTGAATTAGCGAGATAGAGCGGGCTTCAATTTTGGGTTGATATGGGTAAGTTCCCTGTGCTATCACATTTGTAACACTAATCAACAAGAATAGAACGGCGAGTTTAATGGTATTTGGCATTTTAGGTTTTGGGTTAAAAAAATCAACGGTTAGGTTAAATTATTAATTTAAAACAATTATCGTTTCAAGGATGGGGATTTATTTAAGAAAAAAATGTATGAATCCTACATTTGAAACAATAGGGTGATTTTGAGAAAATCATTTTTTGTTGTTTGACTTATAAGTAATCCTTTTAAACAAATTATCCTCCTAGAATGCTTAAAATTAATATCTATATCCGCTATTATCCCAGTTATAATCTAAAGCGACATAGAATTCGGTAAATTGAAAAGAAATCGTTCTCCGGTCTTCCGTCATCGGTCTTCCAGCAAGTCAAACAAAGAAATTAAGCATATTGGTATCATTGCGGATAATCATAAATTAATTTGATCATGAGTTTTTAAATTGAAAAATAGAAAAAACGACTTGAGAATTGCTTTTAAAAACTTTTCACTTTCTAAATTTTTCGAGTGAATTTTACAGGAAATATATTCTTAAGAATTCCTTGTGTGGGTAGCAACGATCCTCTTGCTTTCTTTTTTTACAGCTTCGATGCTTCTGTGCCCCCAGATTTTCTTTCGGGCTTTTTTTGCACTTTCCTCAAGATTGATAATTGGAAAAGGATAATCAATTCCGATTTTCACCCCACAAAAAGATTGATCCATTTCCGTCATTTTCCAAGGTTCATGAATATGGTTGATTGGTACATTTATTAATTCCGGAACCCATTTTTTTATGAATATACCTTCTGGATCATGATCCTGAGACTGTTTTACCGGATTATACATTCTGATGGTATTAACCCCGGTAGTGCCTGCCTGCATCTGAAATTGGGGATAATGAATCCCGGGTTCATAATCCAAAAATTGCTTGGCAAGGTGATAAACTCCCTTTCGCCAATCCTGATCCAGATGATGACAAAGAAAGGATACCAACATAGCTCTCATTCGAAAGTTGATCCACCCTGTCTCCATCACACATCGCATATTGGCATCTATCATGGGAAAGCCGGTTCTCCCCTCTTTCCAAGCTTCTAATAAGTCTGGACGATCTTCCCGCTCCAGCAATTCATAGCCTCGATTGATGCAGGTGTGCTCGTATTCACACTCCACTTCGAATTTCTGGATAAAATGACAATGCCATTTCAGTCTTGTAAGAAATCCTCCAAAAGAACGCTTGTGAAGACTGAAGTTCTCATGATTTTTCACAAATTGATAGGCTTGTTTAATGCTAAAATTTCCCCATGAAAGATAGGGAGAAATACGTCCACAAGATTTTCTACTTTCAGTAGGTTTTGAGATATGATAGCTATATTTAGCACCTCTTTTTTCCACAAAAGATTTCAGGTATTTCCAGGCATTCTCTTCTCCTGCCGGCTGAAAAGAGTCAGAATAATTTTCAAGTTTGGTCTTAAGGTCTTTATTAAGGCCAATGGAATGAGTTAGAGGTGAAAGTTCATTCTTAGTATAGTTATTCTGGATGATGGGTTCATTCATTTTCACAAACCAACTTTTATCCCAACCCTGCCGATTCCTGATCCCTCGTTGGATTCCATCTCTTTGAAATTCGTTCCATTCGATCCCCTTTTCATCCAACAGCTTCTTTACTCTAATGTCGCGCTTCCAAGTAATTTCTACCCCACTTTCTTGGTAGCTAAAAATTTGATTGACTTCATAATCCTGACTGATCCGATCGAGTACATTCTCAAATTCCGAATGGAAAACTTCCACCTTCCTTTGATACTTACTCAGAACCGCATCCATCCCCAAAATACTGTGATAAGCAAACTGTAAATGACGATCCGAAGTATCGGGATGGGAGATTAAAGAAGGTTCAAAAAGATAAATTATCAAATAAGGCAAACCGGCTTTTTCAGCCTTTTGAAAGGGTTTATGATCTTGCGTTCGCAAGTCTCTTTTAAGCCAAACCAGATTTATTTTTTCCAATTTTCATCTCTTTACTTATCTGTAAACCATAGGTGGATGTTAGTGTTTTCAGGAAATGAGAGGAATGCTTTTGAATAGTTTCAGACTTATTAGATCCGGCAACAGTTCATTGAAAAAGTTTAATTCTCTTGGAGTTGTTTTTCTTTTAGAAATTCTTCCGTTCGCTTGATCTGTTCCTCCAAATTCCATTCGAAATTGAATCTGATTTTCAGATATTCAGCAATCGGCCCTAATCCTATTTCGGCTCTTTTTTTATCAATATTTGCTGGATCAAAAACCGACCAGACATTAAAGCTTTTTGTCTCTGGATAGTATTTCATTTTCTCGCCATTTATATGCAATTCACCCATTTCAGTAGCAATTCTATCTTCAGTTCTTACCAGTAAACTAGCTTCCAATTTCCCATCTTTTACCGCTTGTCGCATCAATGGTAAATATTCTATTCGAACCTCATTATCAGAATGCTGGAGTACATTGCAAATTGTCAAATTCCCCCGAGGCCAATCAATTCTTTGCGAGGCCAATCAAAACGATCCAAGAAATCTGTCACGGTTTGTTCATTCACAGCATGCTTTTCACGGTAAATTTCCTGATACACCTGAACCTCTTTGGAATCAAGCCCATAAATATCCATTAAAGAATCCCTGTTGGAAATAGGAGCTTGTTCTGTCAACCAAATATTTTCTAAAACAGGAATTAAATTTTCTTTCTGAAGGAAATTCTGAGCTTTAATTTTAGATGAAAGGGCAAAAATTAAAAAAAACATGAATGAAGTCTTCAAGATGATAAGACCTATAGTTAGGTTAATTAAAAATTAT
>NZ_JAHEBC010000366.1 GCF_024642405.1 Algoriphagus sp.
CATTGTGTTTGACATGAACAAAACTGGTAATTTAAGTAAACTCGTAGAAGGAGAGGAAGTTGGAACTTTGATTACAACACTTTAACCTTAAGATTATGGAAGAAATCGAATTATTCTTAGACGAAGCCAAAGAATTGATGCAAAAGGCGGTGGAACATACGCAGTCTGAATTACTAAAAATCCGTGCCGGAAAAGCGATGCCAAATTTGTTAGATGGAATTATGGTCCAATATTATGGAGCACCGACTCCTCTAGTCCAAGTTGCCTCTGTGAATACCCCTGATGCACGAACACTTTCAATCAAGCCTTGGGAAAAAAACCTTATCGGTGAAATTGAAAAAGCCATCATCAACTCTGATTTAGGTTTAGCTCCTCAAAACAATGGAGAGCTTATCATTTTGACCATACCTGCTCTTACTGAAGAAAGGAGAATAAACTTGGTAAAACAAGCTAAGAACGAATGTGAAAACGGTAAGATTTCTATCCGGACAGTAAGAAAAGATACCAATGACTCCCTGAAAAAACTTCAAAAAGATGGAGCTTCTGAAGATGAAATAAAAAGAGCAGAAGATCAGGTTCAAAAATTAACAGATCACTATTCATCCAAAATAGATGAACTTTTGGTCAAGAAAGAAGCTGATATTATGAAAGTTTAAACTGAAAAACCCAGCTGGTAGGCTGGGTTTTATTTTTTTATCAATTAACCTGAATAAAGGTAGCAATCCCAAATCGAACACCTCCTCTGAGATAGTTACCATTTTCAAACCCTGCACCCATCTCCAATCGGAAGATTCTGAAAAGATTGTCTAAAGAATATCCTGCCTCCCAGTAACTTGGTGAATTTTCCGTTTTTAAATAATTGAAAAATAAGTTTTCTCTCACACCAGAAAATCGCAACATCGGTAATTGAGTCAAAAGAAATTTCCTAAACTGGTAATGAAATATTCCGGACACGTAAGATGTATTTGTGCTGTACTTATAATAATCCATGAATCGGAAATTAGAAGCGGGGCCAAAGTTTGAGAAGATCGTTCTATTACCTCCAAAATGCTGGTAATCCTGAAAATACACTTGCTTATTATTTAGAAATGTCCCCGCAGAAACATTAAAATCAAATTTACCGCTGACACCAAATTCAAAGAAATGCTCTATTCCCAACTCCACATGATCAAAGTCGGAAGCAGTTTCAGAATCCAATAAACCACCAAAAGCTTTTGTGTAATTAAATTTAATCAGGGGCGAATTACTTGTGATAGGATATTTCCTACCATTTCGGATTCCATATTTCACTCCCGGCCTCCATTCTACACTGGTATTAAATTTAAAAATTTCATGATCCTGAAATGCTAAATCTTCGGTTTCTACATTTTCAGGTTGGTTTAAAGTGTATTCCCTACCCTCTTTATTATACCAGCTGTAGTTAGAATTATTGAAAAGTTGATTGCGCTCAGCATACATCAAGTTTACCCGGTAGGTAAATCCATAATTCACTCGATGTGCCCAATATATTCTGGCAAAATCCTGTTCATATAGTTTCATGTAATTCTGTCGGAACAAAAGAGAATAGAATGCATTAACTTGTTCATTTATTGGTTCTCCACCATTAAATTGGTAGATGTATTTCCCACCTTCCAATCCGAAAGTAGTCCCCGAAGTTGGCTTTGTCGTTGACCACCTAAAATCAATTTTACTATAAAATTGATTACTTGAAAAGCCATACCTCAGTTCTGGTTCTATATTGAAACTTTTACGAATCCGATTTACACTGTCAGCAAGTTTTTCTTCCTGATACTTTCGATAGAAAAGCCCCATTCCAACTTTAAATCCTTCTACCGTATTAAAGGAAATTTTAGTCCAGTTTTGCTTAAACCCAACAGAAACCCCTTTCCCAAAACTGTAAGTTGAACCGTTCATAAAATCCAGTGGTTTGTATTTACTTCTGGCTTTTTTTGCAACAGAATCTACATCACTGATTTTGGCCGCTTCTATCACAGCAAGACTATCGTCCCTTTTGTATCCTTCTATTTCTTTTACTGTAAGCGGAACTGGACGGATACTATCCCAATAGGAAAGAGCTCTCTTCTTGGCTAAAGAATCTACACTGTAGTAGCTTTCAGAAATCACGTCAGGCTCATCCCTTTCTTTCATCGCCTCCTTTTCATACTCATTTATGAGCTTTCTATATTCCTTTCTAGTAGTGGGTTGTTCTTTAGCCAATTGTTCCAAAGCTGATTCAGACTTTTTAAAATCAACTGCCTCATCGGGAACATCCTGGACCTTTTCATCAATAATCTCTGGCACATAAGCTAAATCAGGATTCAAAGTAACCTCATATTCTCTAGTGGAAGCCAGATATTTAAATTCCCCCTCAAACCCAAAAAACTTGCCGCCAAAGGTGTAGGTATGGGTAAGGGGCATCCAAACATTTTCCGCAACAAGCGCATATTGTTGTGTCGCTTGAATGTCAAATCCCAATAGAGAGGTCTTGAGATTGAGTGAATGAATTGCCCATAGATCTTCAATTATATAAATGTATCCTTCGAAGACACGCTCCCCTCTTGATCTTGGGGTGACTCTGATTTTATTGACCATTACATCTTGATCGAAAAAACTACCTTCATAAGTAAATCTGTAATATGCGAAGGCAGATCTTGAAAGTGGAGAAATAATATCATTGATTTTATCTTGGTAAAAACTGGTCTGGATGTATGGAGCAGGTGAAGTTGACTGATTATCTCCATTGGTCCGGATGGAAATCACCTTTTCCTCTACTTTATTGGGTTGAGTAAAAGTGATTCTAGAAACAGACTCACTTGTATAGGCCTCATTTAGTTTCAAACCTTCTTTTTCCAATGTTTTCTTTAGAAAAAATGGAGCATCCGTTAATTGTCCAGTCCCCTTCAGATATACGGTCATACTATATTGTTGAAGTTGAAGTCTATGAAACTTAGCTTTGGAAATAGCCTTTCTCATAATCGTCAATGCTGGATCTTCAGCACCCGCCCTGACCTCTACTTCACTCAAAGTATAAACTTGAGGCTCTAAAGTAAAATCCATCTCAACCCATGTATCAATTATTTCTACAGTTTTGAGCTGTGATTTATAACCCAAAAATTGGATCAAAACATCATAAACTCCTGGTTCAAGCTTATACTCATATCTCCCATCTTGATTTGTAGGCACACCATCTCCCAAATTCCGAATATAGACAGAGGCATAAGGTAAAAGCTCACCTTCTGAAGAAACCACTTTCCCTCTTATCCCTTGTGCTTCAACAGATTCTGAAACAATTATGATTATTAAAAACAAAAAAAATAGCCTTCGCAACATCCCTTAATAAGTATTTATAAAATTAAATAATGATGGTAAATATATCTTATTAAAAATCCTCAATAAAAGGTATTAATATCATTTAAGATAAAAAAGGAGAAAGAAATCTCATCCATCAGTTCTAATTGATAATCAAACGATAAATTCATTTTAAAACTTTCGTTCAGTTTTAAAAAAACGAACTGAGAAGAATATTTAAGACACTGAAAAATTGATTAAACCTTTTCAATTGATTTCTTAAAAAGATAAAAAATTATGATTATCCGCAATGATGCCAGTCACCTTAAATTCTTTGCTTATCTGGTCGGAAGACCGATGACCGAAGACCGAAGCAGCCTAAAATTTACAGTTGAGCTTATTTTGTATTGCATTA
>NZ_JAHEBC010000091.1 GCF_024642405.1 Algoriphagus sp.
CAAGTGAAAATCCGCGAATGATGATGGTAGTTTTCACAAATAGCTAAAAATAAGAAAAGCAGCCCGATTAGACTGCTTTCTTGTGATCCCGCTGGGGCTTCCCGATATCAACTCGCTCCGAGTCGTTTCATCGGGACAGGCTTCTCGCCCATTCCCATCGTTTTCCAATAAGTGATCCCGCTGGGGCTCGAACCCAGGACCCATACATTAAAAGTGTATTGCTCTACCAGCTGAGCTACGGAATCGGTAATTCTTAATAAAATAAAAAGCG
The DNA here is from genome assembly GCF_024642405.1 of Algoriphagus sp. Taxonomy (GTDB): domain Bacteria; phylum Bacteroidota; class Bacteroidia; order Cytophagales; family Cyclobacteriaceae; genus Algoriphagus. The sequence goes on from NZ_JAHEBC010000091.1 coordinate 272, forward strand.
GAACGTAATTCCGCTTTAAAGAAGTGATCCTGTCAGGACTCGAACCTGAAACCTACTGCTTAGAAGGCAGTTGCTCTATCCAGTTGAGCTACAGGACCTGGATAAAATTTTGACAACTCAAAAAGAATTGCCAAAGGTGAATAAAGTCGGGGTGGCAGGATTCGAACCTACGACCTCCTGCTCCCAAAGCAGGCGCGATACCGGGCTACGCTACACCCCGAAACTTTCTTTTTTTGAACTCAAATACTTTTTAACTCCTTGCAAGTTAAACTTTGTGATCCTGCTGGGGCTTCCCGATATCAACTCGCTTCGTTTCATCGGGACAGGCTTCTCGCCCTTTTCCATTGTTTTCTAATAAGTGATCCCGCTGGGGCTCGAACCCAGGACCCATACATTAAAAGTGTATTGCTCTACCAGCTGAGCTACGGAATCATATTGACTGAAAATTTTCAGAAATTTTAACCACTATTTGGTGGTTTTTATCCTTTCAAATTGACTCCTTGGCCTTGCTTTTTGCCAGATCATTGCCGTAATTGGACTGCAAATTTAAGCTACTGATTTATAAATGCCAAACCCTAATTCAATCTTTCTTACAAAACTTTTCATATTTTTTGTCCTCCTTTTGCAAAGTATTAATTGTCAGGCAGATGTACAGGATATTGAAAGAGCAGATTCTTTGTTTCAGATCAGAAGTTACAAGGAAGCGATGGAAATTTATCAACAAAACTATCAACTAGGAATTTATTCGCCTGCGATGCTACTTAAAATGTCTTTTATTTCAGAGGGAATTGGGGACAAAGAACTTGCTACCCTTTATCTCAGTAAATACTATGATTTAAGCCCCAATACACAGACCATATCTAAAATAAAAAATCTTACTGGACAAAGTAATTTGGTCGGGTATGAGGTCAGCGATGCGGAAAGGTTTATTCTTTTCCTAGTGGAGTATAAAGAAATATTGGTTGGTACTTTGGCTGTTTTTCTCCTTATTTCCCTAATTATGCTTTGGATAAATGGTAGTAAAGTTCCTGAGGCCAGATATTATTGGCCATCCTTCTTTTTGATTATTCTCATCTTTATTACAAATAATTTTCTTAATGCACCCAGAACTGCATTGATCACTCAAAGTCCAACAATAATTGTTTCCAAACCCTCAGCAGGAGGAGAATTTGTAGACAGGGTTGAACCTGGCCATCGGGTAAAGATTAAATCAAGTAAGGATATTTGGTTTGAAGTGGAATGGAAAAATCGGACAGCTTACATTAAAAAAGATAATGTCACAAGATTGTGAATAATCCCAGAAAAAAGGCTCTCAAATTTGAGAGCCTTTTTCGTTATAATTTTTTAATCATTAAGTTTTTAAAGTAGACAAGATCTCCATGATCCTGAAGCGAGATTTTCCCCTTTTTGAAGGTGCCAAAACCTGGCATATCTTTAAATTTACTATCGGCAATGAGAGCCTCCCATTCTGGAGTCCATAAGGTAGTACTTACTACAGTTGTACCATTTAGAATTAGTTCAAGCTTTCCATGGTCTGCAATTATCTCTGCTTGATTCCACTCACCCCATGGCTTAACTGTCTCTTCACTGCTTACAATCAGATCATATAAATCACCTGCTCTGTGGCTAATGATCTTAGCGTCTGGGTGACCTTCATTATCCAATACTTGCATCTCCATGCCTGTATTCCAAGGATATTGATACTCTGGAGATTCATGGACATAAAAAATAACGCCACTGTTTCCATTTTCTCCGATTTTCCAATCGTATTTAAAGTGAAAATTTTCGAATTCCTCATCGGTAACTATGTCACCACCGTCACCTGTTTGCCAACCGTCTTTATTTCCAGCATCTAAATAAATGGATCCTTCTTCGTCAATTTTCCATGCTTTTCCAACTTCACCGCCACCGTATTTATGCCATCCGTCAAAAGTCACTCCATCTGAAAGTGAAATCCATTCTGATTTTTGGGCTTCTTGACTTTCTGCAATTTCAGCGGTTTCAGTCTCAACAGATTTTTCTCCTGAACCAGATGCAAAAATTCCAACGATAGCCAAAACGGCCAAATATCTTTTGTTCATCCTCTTATTTTTTTAATAATAATACGTAAGCAACCATATCCTTTGCATCCTCTAGTGTAACATTTGGATGTGGAGGCATAGGTACTTCTCCCCAAACTCCAACTCCCCCTGCAATTACCTTTTCAGCTAGCATGTTAATATTCTCCTCTGTATTCTCATACTTCGCAGCTACATCTGCATAGGAAGGTCCTACAATCTTTCTTTCTACCATATGGCAGGAGGTACAATCAGATGTTTTTAATTTGGCAAGTCCCTTGATATAAATAGGATCATCCTTATACATTTCTTCAAGACTCATTTCTTTCGCAGGTTCGGCAGGAGCAGTTTCTACTGTAGCTGTTGATTCAGCTGATTTTTCTCCACCTCCACATGCGAAAGCTAATCCTGCCAATGCGGCAAGTCCTAGGTTTAACGGTTTTGTGATTTTCATTTTTATGTAATTAATAATTGTTTTTAAATCCCTAAAATTTTCTTGTTAAAAGCTTCATCAGCTCCCACCCCAGCAAAATCATCAAAAGCTTTTTCTGTCACTCTTATAATGTGAGAATCAATAAATGGTGCCCCTTCAGCGGCTCCTTGTTCTGGGTGTTTAATTGCACATTCCCATTCAAGAACTGCCCAACCATCATAATCATACTGCGAAAGTTTGCTAAAAATTCCTGCAAAATCAACCTGCCCATCTCCTAAAGATCTGAAACGGCCTGCTCTTTCTACCCATCCCTGGAATCCACCATATACTCCTTGCTTCCCAGTAGGGTTGAATTCAGCATCTTTTACGTGAAACATTTTGATTCTTTCATGATAGAAATCAATGAATTGCAAGTAATCTAAGCATTGTAAAACAAAGTGACTTGGGTCATAAAGAATATTTGCTCTTTTATGTCCATTTACTTTATCTAAAAACATTTCGAAAGTAATTCCATCATGGAGATCTTCTCCAGGGTGAAGTTCATAACAGACATCTACCCCATTTTTATCGAATTCATCCAAAATTGGAGTCCATCTTTTTGCAAGTTCGGTAAAGCCAGTCTCCACCAAACCAGCAGGTCTTTGAGGCCAAGGGTAGACAGTATGCCACATAAGCGCACCGCTGAATGTAGCATGAGCAGTTAATCCCATATTTTGAGATGCTTTTGCGGCATACATCAATTGCTGGGTAGCCCATTCAGATTTACCCTTAAGATTACCGGCAAGATTTGCAGGAGCAAAACCATCAAACAATTCATTATATGCAGGATGAACAGCTACTAATTGTCCTTGAAGGTGGGTGGAAAGTTCTGTTATCTGCATTCCAGTAGCCTCTACGATTCCTTTTATCTCATCGGCATAGGTTTTACTTTCAGCAGCTTTTTGAAGGTCAATTAATCTACCGTCCCAAGAAGGTATCTGTACTCCTTTGTAGCCTAAACCAGCTACCCACTCACAAATATTCTTAAGGTTGTTAAATGGAGCTTGATCATCTGCAAACTGCGCGAGAAAAATGGCAGGTCCTTTAATAGTTTTCATATTCAATTTTAGTTTTTGCCAACTCAATCCAAATTATTAACTATATGGGGACTGATTGGTTTTCGGTTTGATTTTTGAGTTTTTGATAATTTATTTTTCAACGATAAATGGCGTCCACTTCTGATCGGAATCATTACTTTTCAATACATGATCAATAAAAGCCATTCCTCTGATTCCATCCTCAATTCCTGGGAAATCTTTCCATTCTTGTTTGGGAGTTTCTCCATTTCTTTCGGCATAAATGCATCTGGCAAAATTTCTATACAAGTTAGCAAAGGCTTCGACATATCCCTCAGGATGTCCTGCAGGAGTTCTTGTATTTTCATTTGCTAAAGACCCTAAGTAACCTGTTCCCGCCCTATAAATTTGATCTGGCTTATCCGGCCATCGAACTAATAAGGTGTTATTTAGCTCTTGTTCCCATTCCAAACCTCCTTTTTCTCCATATACTCGAACTTTTAAATTGTTCTCTGCTCCAGTATCGGTTTGAGATGCCATTAAAACTCCCGAAGCACCATTTTCGAAACGCATTAAAACTACACCATCATCATCAATAGGTCTACCATCAATCTTAATGTATAAATCCGCACAAACATGACTTACTTTTTCCCCAGTTACATACTCTGCCATATGGAATGCATGAGTACCAATATCTCCCATACAACCAGCTAGGCCATTTCTTTTGGGATCAGTTCTCCAAGCTGCCTGTTTATTGTTCTCGGTTTCCAATAACTTCCATAGCCAGCCCTGAGGATATTCTACGTACACTTTTCTTACTTTCCCGATTTCACCATTGGCAATCATTTGCTTGGCCTGCTTGATCATAGGATAGCCGGAATAGGTATGTGTCAATAAAAATTGTTTATCGGAGTTTTTGACTACATGGTAAAGTTCCTTTGCTTCAGAATAGTTAAGTGTTAAAGGCTTATCTAATGCTACATGAAAGCCATGCTTAAGTGCTTTAACTGTAGGGTCAAAATGAACATTATTTGGAGTTACAATACAAACCACATCAATTCTCTCAGATTCTGGAAGTAGCAATTCCTTCTCAAACATTTCATCATAGCTATTATAAACTCGATCTGGAGGAAGCATTAATTCTTCTCCTCTGATTTTTGATTTTTCGGGATTTGAGCTAAATGCACCTGCAGCAAGTTCAAACATTCCGTCCATCAAAGCTCCATTTAAATGAATAGCTCCTATAAATGATCCAGGACCTCCGCCAATTAGGCCTAGCTTAAGTTTTTTTGATGTATTCATGGGTAAAAAGAGTAGATTTTTCTGATTTTAAAAGATTGAATTAATTGATTCTAAATTGAAAATCCTTTGTACTTTAAGTGAGTCGATTGATTAATTGATCAATAGCTTCGACAAGTTATGAGTGGCTATTTAATATCCTCATAATTCCCGAAGCTTGAATTGCTTTAGAGCAGCTCAAAATACAGTAAATTGATAAAAATTTAAACTTTCATCTCCAAATACAATAAATCTCGCCCATTTAACCTCAATTTAAAATGAAATTAATAACCAAATTACAGCTCTCTTTGATGATGTTTTTAGAATTTTTTATTTGGGGAGCTTGGTTTGTAACATTAGGGACATTTTTGGGATCGAACTTACAAGCTAAGGATTCAGAAATTTCCCTTGCATTTTCTACCCAGTCTTTCGGGGCGATTATAGCACCTTTTATAGTGGGGATGATTGCTGATAGATATTTTAATGCAGAAAAAATCCTAGGAATAATTCATATCCTTGGCGGAATTCTGATGTATTGGCTTTACAATACTACCGAATTCGCAATTTTTTTCCCGATTCTTTTGGGTTACATGATTTTGTTTATGCCAACATTGGCCTTGGTAAATTCCATTTCTTTTAATCAAATGTTGAGCCCAGAAAAAGAGTTTTCTGTCATTCGCGTTTGGGGAACAGTAGGTTGGATAGCAGCAGGAATCATGATTAGCTTTTTTGGATGGGATAGTCAGGAGGGCTTGAGTCAGGGGCTTCTTAAAAACACGCTCTTGGTAACCTCAGGGATGTCGATATTTTTAGGTTTTTACAGTTTTTCTCTTCCAAAAACCCCTCCAAAAGGAAAACTTTCAGGTCAATTCTCAGTTTCTAAAGCATTGGGATTGGATGCTTTATCTCTTTTGAAGCATAGGAATTTCGCCATTTTCTTTATCTCTTCAATTTTGATATGTATTCCCTTGGCTTTTTACTACCAAAATACCAGTCCGTTTTTGACGGAAATAGGTTTAGAAAATTCGACTGGAAAAATGGCATTTGGGCAGGTGTCAGAAGTGGTCTTTATGTTAGCTCTTCCAATTTTCTTTTCCAAATTTGGTGTAAAAAAGACGTTGATTGTAGCGATGATTGCATGGGCATTGAGGTATTTTCTTTTTGCCTTCGGAAATGTTGATTCTGGAGTTTGGATGCTTTTGCTGGGAATTGTATTGCACGGCATCTGTTATGATTTCTTTTTTGTGAGCGGTCAGATATATACAGACTCACATGCAGGAGAAAAGTATAAATCCTCGGCACAGGGCATGATTACCCTTGCTACCTATGGAGTAGGAATGTTAATTGGTTTTTGGATTGCGGGTTTGGTTTCCGAAAACTATGCAGATTTGGATGGAAATCATGATTGGAAATCAATTTGGTTGATTCCTTCTGGTATTTCCGTTTTGGTTTTGTTATTTTTCATTTCTCTTTTCAAAGATGAAAGAAAAATCTCTACCCAATAACCTAAATTTAAAAGATATGACATTTGATTCAGGAAGACGTTCTTCGTTTAAAAAAATGCTCGTTGGAGGTGCTTCCCTTGGAACTCTAACTAGTTTCGATTCTAAAAATATGATGCCAGCAGAGCTGAAAGGAAATATTAATCATGGCGTTTGTCACTGGTGTTTTCGCGATTACAGTTTAGATGATTTTTGCGCAGAAGCTAAAAAAATTGGCATCAAAGGAGTGGATTTGATAGGACCAAACAATTGGGAAATTTTAAAAAAACATGGCCTTGATTCATCCATGTGCAATGGTGCGGAAATCAACTTGGTAGATGGGTTTGGGGAAACCAAATTTCATGATCAGTTAGTCAAAAATTATACAGAGGTTATTCCTTTAGTAGCCGAAGCTGGTTATAAAAATCTGATTTGCTTCTCAGGTAACAGAAGAGGCATGGATGATGAAACTGGATTAAAAAACTGTCAGGCTGGGCTGGAAAGAATCATGCCTATTGCAGAAAAGCATGGTGTCATGATTCAAATGGAATTACTAAATAGTAAGATTAATCATATAGATTATTTATGTGACAGAACCTCTTTTGGGGTGGAGTTATGTAAAAGATTAGGAAGTCCTAATTTCAAACTTCTATTTGATATTTACCACATGCAAATTGACGAAGGTGACCTAATTAGAAATATTACTGATTATCATGAATATATTGGTCATTACCATACAGCAGGAAATCCAGGTAGAAATGAATTAGGTGATGATCAAGAAATTAATTACCCAGCAGTAATGAGAGCAATTGTTGCTACAGGATATACTGGATACGTTTCTCATGAATTTATCCCTAAAAAAGAAGATAAGATAGCATCCCTTGCTGAGGGAGTTGCTATTTGTGATGTATAAACCAAATAACTAACAAATACCATATTTATGGCAAATCAAGCATATGATGCAATTGTAGTTGGCTCCGGGATAAGTGGAGGTTGGGCTGCAAAGGAACTTACAGAAAAAGGCCTCAAGGTTCTCATGTTGGAGAGAGGGCCGATGGTAGAGCATGTAAAAGATTATAAAACTGCTACTCTTCCTCCTTGGGAAGTCCCACATAGAGGAAGAAGAACTCAGGAACAATTGGAAAATCATCCAAACTTGAGAAGAGATTATGTACTGAATGAGTTAAACCTAGATTGGTGGGCTCATGAAGATGATTCTCCATATGTAGAAGAAAAACCTTTTACCTGGTTTAGAGGGTATCAGGTAGGAGGAAGATCACTTCTCTGGGGTAGACAGTCTTATAGATGGTCGGACCTGGATTTTGAAGGAAATGTAAAAGAAGGAATTGCAGTAGATTGGCCTATTAGATATAAGGACATTGCTCCTTGGTATTCTTATGTAGAGAAATTTGCGGGGGTTTCTGGTTCCAAAGATGGTTTGGATGTCTTACCAGATGGGGAGTTTATGCCTCCAATGCCAATGAACTGCGTGGAAAAAGATGCTGCAGAAAAAATCAAAGATCACTATAAAGGTGCCAGAACCTGGACTATTGGTCGGCCTGCCAATATAACGCAGCCACTTCCGGGAAGACCAGGTTGCCAGTATAGAAATAAATGTTCTCTTGGATGCCCTTTTGGAGGTTATTTTAGTACGCAGGCATCTACTTTACCGGCTGCAGAAGCTACTGGAAACCTTACCTTAAGACCTTGGTCTATTGTGAGAAGAGTTATCTATGACAAAGACACTAAAAAAGCTACTGGAGTAGAAGTGTTGGATGCGGAGACTAACCAAACTGTAGAATACGATGCGAAGATTGTATTCCTATGTGCTTCAGCTTTCAACTCAACCGCAATTTTGATGAGATCTGCAACTGATGTTTGGCCGGGCGGTTTGGGAAGTAGTTCAGGTGAACTTGGACATAATGTGATGGATCACCATTTCAGATTAGGAGCAAGAGGTACCATGGAAGGGTATGACGATAAATATTATTTCGGAAGAAGACCAACAGGGCTTTATATTCCAAGGTTCCGAAATGTAAATGGAGATAAAAGAGATTATCTCAGAGGATTCGGTTACCAAGGAGGAGCCAGCCGAAGCGGATGGAGCAGAGATGTCGCCGAACTTAATTTTGGAGCACCTTTGAAAGAAGCTTTGACTAAGCCAGGACCATGGTCAATGGGAATTACAGCCTTTGGAGAAATCCTTCCTTATCATGAAAATACTATTAAATTAAGTGATACTGTAAAGGATAAATGGGGAATGGAGTCACTTGTGATGAATGCTGAAATCAAGGACAATGAAATCAAAATGAGAAAAGACATGATGGCTGATGCAGCCGAAATGTTAGAAGTTGCCGGTTTTAAAGACGTTCAAGAATATGATGCTGGATATACCTTTGGTCAAGGAATTCACGAAATGGGTACAGCGAGAATGGGTAGAGATCCCAAAACTTCTGTTCTAAATGGAAACAACCAAGTATGGGAAGCTAAAAACGTTTTCGTAACAGATGGAGCGTGTATGACTTCTGCTGCTGCGGTGAATCCATCATTGACCTATATGGCATTAACTGCCAGAGCTGCAGCATTTGCAGTGGATGAATTGAAAAAAGGAAATCTCTAATTTAAACGACGGAAACTATGACTATGAATAGAAGAGACGCATTAAAAAGCGTAGTTCTGATGATGGGAGGAACCATGGTAGGAGCCACAGCGATCCTGACAGGTTGTACTCCAGAAAATCAAATCGAAGGCTTGGATTTTAAGCCTGAGGATATCGCTTTCCTAGATGAGATTGGAGATACTATTATTCCTGCTACCGATACTCCCGGAGCAAAAGCTGCAGGAATCGGTTCATTTATGGTGATGATGGTGAAGGACTGTTATGATGCCAATCAACAGAAAACTTTTGTAGATGGATTAAATACCATAAACAAGGAATTTAAAGCTGAAAATGGTAAAGCATTTGTTGATGCTTCTGCTGAGGAAAGGATTGCATATTTGAATAAAATGTATGAAACAGCTAAAGCTAGCGGCGATCGTAAGCCAGAGGTAATTTATATGTTAAAAGACTTAACTGTTTTAGGATATTTCACCTCTGAAATCGGAGCGACACAAGCATTGAATTATGTGGAAGTTCCTGGCAGGTTTGATCCTTGTATTCCATACAATCCAGGAGATAAAGCATACGCTGTTTAATATTTAAACCAAACCTAATAAGCCTGCTCCTTAAAAAGGGCGGGCTTTTTTATGATATGAGAAACCCTAGAAGAAATTTTATAAAAATAGGTACGATGTTCGGAGTAGGTTCTGCTTTTATGCCTTTGCAATTTTGTTCACCATCAAAAAAGGAGGAGCAACAATCTTTGTCAAAATCCTCAGAAGAAAGAAAGTCAAAGCTTCAATCCTTTGGAATTCAATTGTATTCTGTGAAAGATGAAATGGCTAAAGATCCGAAGGCAACGATGACAGCTTTGGCTGGTTTTGGATATAATCAATTTGAAGGTTTTGATGGAGGTAAAGGAGTTTTATGGGGAATGAAGCCGGCTGAGTTTAAAGCTTTGAATACTGACTTGGGAGTGAGAATGGTTGCATCTCACGCCAATGTTTTTGAAAATCTAGATTCCCAAGCAGTCGATGCGAAAGAAGCTGGTTTGGATTATCTCATTTGTCCATGGATTGGTCCACAAAAATCAATTGATGAATATAAAATGATGGCAGAAAAGTTTAACCAGGTAGGGGAAACATTGAAGTCGCATGGTTTGAAATTCGCCTATCACAACCATGATTATACTTTCGTGACACTGGATGCAATTATACCTCAAGATATATTGATGGAAAATACAGATCCTGCATTGGTGGATTTTGAAATGGATATGTATTGGGTATACGTGGCGGGGGTTGATCCTTCTGATTATATGTCTAAGTATCCAGGTAGGTTTAAGCTATGTCATTTAAAAGATGCGGAAGAGGATAAAGGTAACGGTGAAGAAAGAGGTGTCCTTCTAGGTAATGGAGAAATTCCATTTTCTGACTTGGTGAAAAAATCCAAAGACCTTGGGATGGAATATTTTATTGTAGAGCAAGAGCGATTTGTAGGCACTAACCCGATGGAGGCAGCCGAGAAGAATGCTATTTACTTAAAAAACACATTTGAGTTTTGATTAATAGAAAATGTCTTGCTTTTTAGGTTGTCCTCTGAAAAGGAAAATGTAGATCACAATAATCAAGATAATCAGTAAAGCTACTTCAAATTGCGCCCAAATTTGAGATCGGTTGATTTGAACTTTTGCTTTGCTGATTAGCTTTTGTCCTTCATCCATCTGAATTTTACTCAGGTTTTCCAGATCAGTTTTGGCTAAAGCAATTTTTTGATCATATAGTTTTACCTGATTGGAATTAACTCCCGATGAATCAGTAAAAAGCAATTCATAGTTTTTGATATTTAAATCGTTTTCTATTATCCGTTTAAAATCTGCCAAATAATCTGATTCATCTGCAGTCAGATTAGTTTTTTCAAAATCAACAATCAATTCCATGATTCCATTTTCATGACCCTGGATCTCATTGATTACTCTAGAGTAATCATAATCGAGGTTACAATGATCAATTAGTTTTTGAATGGAAAACAGTCTATCAGAAATCTGGAAAATATATCCTTCCACTACAAGCCTGTCATTATAAACTTCTGTAAAAGTTCTACTTATGCTTTTAAATGCCTGTCTTTCAGTTAGATTTTTCCCGTAAATCAAAAGCAAAAGAACTGATATTATGGCGATTGCCTGAAATTTCTTCTTTTTTAAACCAGAATTATTCATCGTTTTCTATTTATTCAATTTCTTATTCAAAGTTTTTTTTGTTATAAACCCGAACATAATCTATTTCCATTTTCTGTGGCCAAATAGTCGGGTCAACCCCTTGCTGACCTCCCCATCCTCCTCCTACTGCAATATTCAAGATTAAATGAAAAGGTTCATCAAATGGCCATTCTTTATAATTATCACTTGACTTTTCAAATGTGAAGTAAAGCTTATTGTCAATATAAAAATCGATTTTTTCTTTGTTCCATTCAATTGAATAAACGTGAAACTCCGTATTAAATTCAGGAACCATTCGGAAGCCCCCTTTTTGAGTCCCGATTTTATGATTAAAAGCTTCGGTATGTACAGTACCATGAACTTTCCCAGGATCGAAGCCAACATGCTCCATGATATCGATTTCTCCATTTGCTGGCCAACCCCCAAATTTATTTTCTTCAGCAAGCATCCAAATGGCTGGCCAAGTTCCTCTACCAGTGGGAAGTTTAGCTTTTACTTCTATATAACCATATTTCCAAAAAGCCTTCCCTTTTGTAACCAACCTAGCAGAGGTATAGCCTTTTGGGTAATTGGAGTCTTTCTTTGCCTCAATTATTAATTTCCCGTCTTCTACTCTTGCATTTTCAAGCCTAGCTTCAGAATAAAACTGAAGTTCCTGATTTCCCCAACCGTGATCCCCAACATTATAACTCCAGTTTTTTGGATTGGGTAAACCATCTTTTTCAAATTCATCGGCCCAAATTAGTTTTGCCTTTTGAGCAAAAATCTGATTGCTCATCAGAAGTAGAAATAGAATGGATAACTTTTTCATAGATTTAATAATAGTGGGAAAATACAAAAACTTAAATAATTAAGTAGTGTTTTTATAAGAGTTGGGAAGTCAATACTTGAATTGCCAATTGTACAGACATTATTTGTAATTTAGCTCGCATATAAACCCAAAGAAAATGGCATATTATTATCGGTTGGGAGAAATACCTCCCAAAAGACATACGCAATTCCGTCAACCTGATGGCACTCTTTACAAAGAAGAATTGGTGAGTTCGAAAGGCTTTTCCGGCATCTATTCAAACTTATATCATATCAACAATCCCAATCAGGTTAAATCTATTGGAACTCCAACTCCTTATTCATGGGAGCCTGTGAAAGAACATGGTTTAAACCAAACCCACTTGAAAACTTCTGATGTAGATATTACTGGAGAAGATTATTTGAGTGCCAGGAAAATGCTTATGATGAATTCTGATGTGATGATGGGTATTTGTACACCCAGAAATCGCAAAATGGATTTCTACTTTAAGAATGCTGATGGAGACGAACTAATCTATATCCACGATGGAGAAGGTGTTTTGTATTCTCAATTTGGGAAGTTGACGGTAAGGAAAGGAGATTATATAGTCATTCCGAGAACTACCATTTATCGATTTGAATTTAAAGAAGAAGGTCCTTTAAGACTTTTAGTTATTGAATCCCATGGTCCAATAGAAACTGTAAAAAGATACAGAAATGAAGTTGGGCAATTATTGGAGCACTCACCTTATTGTGAGCGGGATATTCGTACACCCGAAGCTCTTCATATTGAAAGAGAGAAAAGGGATTATCTGATTCAGATAAAAAAACAAGGTATGCTACATCCTTATACTTATGGACATAGCCCTTTAGATATTGTAGGATGGGATGGGTATTTGTATCCTTATGCCTTATCTATTTATGATTTTGAACCAATCACAGGCAGAATTCATCAACCACCACCAGTGCATCAGACTTTTCAGGCCTGGGGTTTTGTGATTTGTTCTTTTGTGCCAAGATTATTTGATTATCACCCTTTGGCTATTCCTGCTCCTTATAATCATTCCAATATTGATTCAGATGAAGTCTTGTATTACGCAGAAGGAGAATTTATGAGCAGAAAAGGAATTGATAGAGGATCTTTCACCATTCATATGGGAGGTTTGCCACATGGGCCTCATCCTGGTACAGTGGAAAAATCGATAGGAGCAAAATCTACTGAAGAATATGCGGTAATGCTTGATACTTTTAAATCACTTCAAATAACTACGGAGGCATTAGAGTTTGTAGATAAAAATTATCCGATGAGTTGGTCTGAATAAGGATAAAAAAAGAGCCTGAAAATAATACATTCAGGCTCTTTTTGATTTCATCCAAAATTCTATTTGTCTGTAATTTCAGTTATCGGTTGGCCGGTTGCTCCATTTGGTAATTTTATATCCAACATCATTGAAAGTGTTGGCGCTATATCTGTGATTGTTGCATAACGAGAGCTTTCTCCTTTGGGTACATTCCAACCATAAAATACTATTGGTACATTGGTGTCATAGGAATAACCAGTTCCATGAGAAGTTCCACGAGCTCCTCCGGTTAGCCAACCTGGCTCAAGAACCAACAAAATATCACCCGATGCTTTGTGATTGAATCCCATTTGAAGTTTTGCCGCTCTGCCTTGAGTAAATTCAGAGTTTTTCATGGCATAGGCTGTGTAAACCTCTTTTATTCCACGGAACTTCATTAGAAAATTGGCAATATCTTCCTGCATGTCTCTAAGGTTTAATCCTTTTTCTCTA
>NZ_JAHEBC010000092.1 GCF_024642405.1 Algoriphagus sp.
ACCCTTAAATTCTCCTCCACCTTTCAAGGCTACTTTTCCTTCGTTAATCAATTGTTGAAGAAACTGGGAATGGTGGATCACTTCGTAATTTCCTCCTAAAGCTGGATATTCGTTTTTGATCGTATTGAAACAATGAGGACAAGCTGTTACCACTTTTTTGATCTCATATCCATTCATTACCTGAATATTGGCAACAGCTTGCATCTGAAATAAAAATTCATTTCCAGCTCTTCTGGCAGGATCTCCCGTACAGGCTTCTTCGGGGCCTAATACTGCAAAACTTACCCCAACCTTGTTTAATATTTTTACAAATGCCTGAGTCACGGCTTTGTATCTTTCGTCGAAAGAACCTGCGCAACCTACCCAGAATAATACTTCGGGAGTTTCGCCTTTTCCGGCCATCTCGGCCATGGTTGGTACTTTATAGGTAGACATATTTTAATTTAATTTTCTTTCACAAAATGAAACCTGAATACTTGAATCAAGTTTCCTTACTTGAAATCTGAAATCTGAAATCTGAAATCTGAAATCTGAAATCTGAAATCTGAAATCTGAAATCTGAAATCTGAAATCTGAAATCACTTTACCTCTTCCTCTTTCACTTTTTCTGCCCAGTTGAATCGATCAGCAGGACTGAATTTCCATGGAGAAAAACTGGTTTCCATATTTTGAAACATTGCATTCCATTGTGCTGGAGTACCTGATTCTTCCATCGCCACGTATCGTCTCATCTGCAATATGATTGAAAGAGGGTCTATATTAACTGGACAAGCTTCCACGCAGGCATTACAGCTGGTGCAGGCATTTAATTCCTCCTTAGTGATATAATCCCCCAAAAGTGATTTTCCGTCTTCCAGGCCTTTTCCACCTTTATCTAAGCTTTTTCCTACTTCCTCTGCTCTATCTCTCACATCCATCATGATCTTTCTTGGAGAAAGTTTTTTCCCAGTGAGATTTGCAGGGCATTCGGAAGTACATCTACCACATTCCGTGCAGGAGTATGCGTTGAGGACATTAACCCAAGAGAGATCATTGATGTCTTTTGCTCCGAATCTTCCGATTTCAACGGGTGGTTCAGAAGGAGTATCCGTTGGAATTCCTAACATCATATTTACCTCACTGGTGACTTCAGGCATATTGACCATTTCACCTTTTGGCTTCAAGTTGGAGTACCAGGTATTTGGGAAAGCCAAGAATATATGTAAGTGCTTTGAATAAGTGACATAAATAGCAAATGCTAGAATTCCTGCAATGTGAAACCACCAGGCGAATCGCTCTATAAAGATCAGTGCTGTATCACTCATCCCATCAAATAAAGGCCTGATCATACCGCTGAATACCAATCCACCTAAGGCTAGATAATGCTCTACTCCTCTTTCTGCTAAAATTTGATCTGTCGCGTTCATTGTTAAAATTGCTACCATTAAGATGATTTCAATAATTAGAATCAAATTTCCATCTAGGGCAGGCCATCCTTTCATCTCGGGTTTGGTGAATCTAGGTACCTTAATGACGTTTCTTCTAACTAGAAAAACTACGCAAGAAATAAGAACTGCCACTGCGAGAAACTCAAAAAAGTTCATAGCTGCCAGATAAACTCCACCCAGGAAAGGTGCAAAGAGGCGATGTGTTCCCAAGATACCATCTAGTACAAATTCAAGTACTTCTAGATTAATGACGATAAATCCTACATAAACAAATAAGTGAAGTAGCGCAGGGATGATTCTTTTGAACATTTTCTGCTGACCAAATGCTACCAAAAGCATGGTCTTCCATCTGGCTTCAGGTTGATCATTCTGGGTAGTGTTTTTTCCTAAAAGGATGTTTCTACGTAGGAATTTCACTCTTTTGCTGAGGAACCAGGAAGCAGCGGCTAAAATTATCAGAAATACTAGTTGAGGTAAAAAGCTCATATTGATGAGTTTAGATATTTTCTTTGGTTTTGGCTTTTATTTTTTTCTTGAAATGATTTGCATCAAATACTCAAATACCTACCTTTGCATCACTTTAAGAAAAGGTGATGTAGCTCAGTTGGTAGAGCATCGGACTGAAAATCCGTGAGTCGGTGGTTCGAATCCACTCATCACCACGAGCCCTGTTATTCAACGGGGCTTTTTTTATGACTTTTTGTAGAAGAGCTTTGTTCATTTCTTACTGATTTTACTTGATGCAAAGTAATAAATACTCTGCATGCATACTAAATTTCAATAAAAAAATAAATCAGTTGTTATTGGGTTGTTTAGGGAATTTTCCGGTTTAGAATCGGATTGGCTTTGCCTAAAGCCCAATAAATCACGATTTTCAAAAAAAAATATTTTTTTTCTTTCAATCTGTAACATTCTTGCTTTTGATGCATCACCTAACAAAATGAAGTCATTTTTTGAAACACATATTTGGCCGAAGAGATCAAAGCTCTATCGCTTGGTCTATCTCTGGATAAGAGATCGAGCTTTGGCTGAGGATATGATTCAAAATGTTTTCGAAAAGTCTTTTCAGAAGGAAGAGGAACTGTCTCGTCATCCAAATTTATCAGGGTGGCTTGTAAAAAGCTTGAAAAATGAAGTCTTGATGCATTATAGATCTTCTAAAAAATTAGATGCTTTAGATGGATTAGAAGAAGTACAGGCGAATGAACCAATGAATGAGGAGACTAAGGAATCTGTAAGAAAAGTGATGATTTTATTAAAAGATCTTCCCCTAAAGCAGCAAGAAATCTTTCAGTTGAGAGAAGTAGAAGGGATGACATATGAAGAGATTGCAGATTATTTAGAAGTAAGTATTGAACAAGTAAAAGTCAATTTACATCGAGCAAGAACGAAGATTAGAGAAAAAATGATCGCATTAAAGGAAAGAGGATGAAAGATAGAATAGAAAGTTTACTTGAAAAATATTGGGAGGGAGAGACTACACTGGTGGAAGAGCAAGAATTAAAAACTCTATTAAACTCTCAATCCGAATTTAAAGTGGAAAAGAGCCTTTTTGGTTTGTTTGAATCTTATGGTCAAGAAGAACCAGAGAATGTTTTTATTCCGAAAGCCAAGGTCAGAAAAATAAATTCCCGATGGTTGAGTTGGGCAGCTTCAGTTGCGATTTTCACCGCTTCTTTTGTAGGCTGGAGAGCTTACGAACAAAAGCAAGAAGAGCGACAAGCTTATGAAGAAGTGATGCAGGCATTTGCTCTAATTCAAACAAATTTTGCGAAAGGGCAGGAGCAGATGCAGGTAATGAATGAAATGAAATACTTGAATACAACCAATCAGCTCTTTGGGGCCGGAAAAAAATAAGATGATGAAGAAGCTACTAATACTACCGATTATTCTAATGGCTTTGGTTTTTAAAGCAGAAGCTCAGGATGATGCCATTCAGAAATTCTTCTCCAAGTACATGGAGGATGAGAGATTTTCCAGGGTTTACATTTCCCCAAAGATGATGCAAATGGCAGGGGGATTTTTAAAAAACAACTCAGAAAACGATCAAGATGCTGAGGATTTAGGCACTTTAATTCAAAAAGTGAAAGGGATTAGGATTTTAAGTTCTGACGAAGTTAATGGACAGGTCCTATATAAAGAGGCCATGAGTACTTTGACAAAAAATAAGTACGAAGAATTAATGGATGTTCAGGATAAAGGATCAAGCCTGAAGTTTATGGTACGGGAAGAAGGAGGTTTGGTACGGGAGTTATTGATGCTTTCAGGAGATAATGATGGAGAGTTCACCTTGCTATCCATGCTTGGAACTTTCACTTATGAAGATTTGAATATGCTTGCAGAAAAAACGGATATCCCGGGAATGGACTCTTATAGTAAAGGGAGTAAAGGATCAAAAGGAAACAAATAAAAAGAAAACTAAACCTTATTACACATGAAAAAATTGATTTTAACATTGATACTGATCGGATCAGTCTTCGCAGTACAGGCACAAAGTAAGAGCGTCAAGGCGCTTTATGAAAAATACAAAGGAGATGATGACTTCTTTCATATGGAGCTTGGCGGTAATTTTATGAATTTCGCAGAAGGCTTTAAGATAGACATGGATAAGAATGATATGTCTACCGTTGCTAAATCTGTGGAGAAATTGAATTTCTTCACGCTTCCGGATAATATAGATAGAGACCGAGCTGAATTTAAGGCTTTACAGAAAGGACTGGAAAGAGAGCGCTATGACTTATTGATGGAAGCATCTGAAGGAAAAGGCGGTGTATTGGTTTATTCCAAAGGAGGAAATACCATATCAGATCTAGTAGTGCTAGTAGGGGGAGATGAAGGAGACTTAATGGTTGTAGAACTTAAAGGCGAATTTGATTCTGAGACCATAGCCAGAGCTACCAGCAAAGGGATTCATTAATTATTTTAACAGCAATCTTTGGAATACCGACTATTCAAGTCGGTATTTTTTTTGGTATTCGTAGCATCTATAAAGCCCCGAATACCCTATAACTATATTGTTAAAAGTCGTTTTTAATTCGATTTGAAAACTTTTTTAAAATTTTTTTTTACCAAATAACTATCATTTTTATCAGGTAAATCCAATTTGATGTCACTACATGATTTTGAATAAATCAGATATTAATGCATAAAATTTTGTTTATACCTCAAAAACGAAATGAAGCTAGTTTCGCAATCGATAGCGGGAAAAAAATATATTATCGTTAACAAAACGTTAAAATTCTTATGGAATCATTAACCAAAATCATTTTTTATTGAAACATTTGCAAAATAGATTCCGTTAGGTACCTTTGTAGAGTAAACAATGTCCGGACACGAACTCGGAGACCCTGTAACCCAAAATATCCCCCCTAGATGGAACAGCCATCCAGAGGTTACAAAAAGAATCGAAAACCTATTAAACCAATTATTAAAATGAAAAAATTATTAACACTGCTTTTTGCTGCGGGGATCGCAACAGGAGCATTCGCAACTGATCAAGACAAAGTCGTCGTCATCAGACAAACAGAAGCTAAAAAGGTGGCAGTAACTTATTCTGCTGTTCCAAACGGTACCGTAGTTGTAAAAATTACTGACTCTGATGACAGATTGGTAATGAGAGACAAGATCAACAAAGAAGAAGCCTTTGCGAAAAGGTATGATCTAAATGCTCTTCCAGAAGGTACTTATCAAGTTGAAGTAACAGACGAATCTGGAGTGCTTAGAACGGCATCTTTCGATACATTCGTAGCAGAAGCTCCAGCAGTTTTCTCAAGAGTTTCTAAAGTGGGCGAAAATAAGTATAGATTGTTAGTTAGTAACTTAGACGCAAAAGAGGTTTTGGTTTCAATCTATGATGGTGATAACATAATCCACACAGAAAGAATCGATAATCCTCAAGGTCTTCATAAGATTTACGATATCGCAAAGCCAAGCGGAAATATTACATTCAAAGTTTCTACCGCTAGCGGATTTGAGTCTTATGTTTCAAGCCGTCTTTAATTAAACCAATTATTATTCAACAGATCCCGTTCCTGAAAAGGAGCGGGATTTTTTATTTTTTTTTAAAAGAAGTCTGTTGAATTAACCAATTACAAAAAAAATAGCCTTGAATTTTCAAGGCTATTAATTTCAGATTTGAGTTGGCGACTATTTCTTCCAACTTGCTTTTCCTCCTTTAGCAGAATCGACAGTAATCGAATAGTTAGATCCAGAGGAAACAATCCACTTCACTTTTACACCTGTCATCCCAGGGATATTTGCTACGGAGATTTTCTCCGGATTTAATTTTTGCTCAGAAAATTTGTTGAAGTCCTCATCTTCTACCACAAATCCTGCTACTACACTTGCACCGGAAATTGTCACATAATCAGGTCTTTCTATATTGTATTTCAGATCCTGACTTGCGTGCGTAGGCATTAAGCGCTCATTGAAAATTGTAGCAGTAATGGATTTTAATCCGCCTCCCAAATCTTCTTCCTTCACATCCATGACAGAAAGTTTTGGAGTGTGATAAGCATGATAAATTGTAAAGGCTGCATTTCTATGAGCATCTTGCTCCAATAAGAAGCCTGGATGCGCCCGGCCAAAAGTTTTCTTAAAACCACCGATTTCAACGGTACCAAATTGAGGATGCTCATATTCATGCCACATAACAAAGGCATCGCCCATGGTTAATAGCTGATCAACATCGAACAATTCATCTTGATTTCTACGGCCTTGTCCTTCTTTATGGAAGTATAAATAAGAATTCATTAATTCATTCGAGTATGTAAAAACTCCTCTAGTTCCATAGAACCAATCTAGTTCTCCACCAAATACGGAATACAAATCCTTGTAAACTGTCACATAACGATAGCCAGGAATCATTTCTTCCCCTTTGGAGGCAATTGCGTCATAGATTCTGATATCTTCTCTGTTATAAGTGCTCACATCCTCTTCAGCACCAGGTCCTCTTAAAATCAATCCCCCAGAGTTGTGAAAACTTTGAGCTCCCGCTATGTTAGGATGCTTCATTACAAACTCCATGATATTCCTATTCTCTGGTAGAGTAAATGGATATCTCAATGCTCCTCTTTGGATATAATCTGGCTGCCAATTCCAACCCCAGTCACGGTTTGGATCATAATAACCAACTCCATCATCATTGACTCTTCCGTCTCCATCTCCATCAGTTCCTTCCTGGCCGAGCATTTCATATTCTCCTACTTTGTCAGCCCCAACCATAATCAATTTACGTGGATCCTGAGGATCTTTGATGTACCTACCTGTAGGTGATTTACGAATCATCATGGTAATATGACCATCCCCGTCCAAGTCATCCATGCCATCCTCACCAGCTAGGCCATCTCCATCATTATCCAAAACCATCATTCCAGATCTAGGTGAATTGGCTGTATTTGGTTCATTGAAGAAGTCATTTCTTGCATCAGGGTTGATGGTAGGAGTGATGTAGAATGTTTTGTCTTTCAGTAATTGCTGGATAAACTCATTGTCAGCATGCATTTCTGTAAGGTACCAAGCAGCATATAGAGAAAATTCTCCGCCTTGAATTTCATTAGAGTGGATATTCCCGTCGATCCACATGGCAGGCTTATCAGTATCTTTTCCTGTGGAGAAATCCGTAATTGTCAAGGTCATCATATCTCTTCCTTGGTAAGATTTCCCAATAGATTCGATTTTTGCGATATCTGGATGTGCCGCTGCAATTTTTTTCATATTATCTACTAACCCTTCATAAGTATAATAGCGATTGAAGGCTATTTCTACTTTTGGGTTATAGGGGGTACCAACAGCCTGAAAGAATTTTTCCTGTGCATTGGCATTTATAGATGTCAGACTCAAAGCACTAAAAGCCAGCCCAACGATTAATTTTGTTGTTTTCATGATTTTTAGATGTTAGAGTTTAAAAGTTGCATTCACAAAACCTACATGAGAAGCTCCGGCTTTTACTGGTATATCTCCCTTTCCATTGACTATCCAGCTTAACTCAACTTTTTCATAAGCTCCAATAACATCGATTAATTCGATTTTATTTCCAGAAATAATTCTATCAGCTGGGATATTCATATCTACTCTGACCTTTCTTAACCACCTGGAACTCTCTCCCATTTGGGAATGTGTTGGGATGGGGGAGTTGTTAAATAAATCCACAGAAATCCTCGTTAAACCATTTCCAATTCCCTCGATCTTGATATTATGCATTTCCAACTTAGGCTGCATAGCGGCAAGCTTTAAAATGAAATTCGTGTGCTCTTCAGCGATTTCTCCTACTTTTTCAAAAGGAGGGTTTACCATGACAAATGGGTTGATTCCACCTACCTCAACTTTTTTTCCGGGAAAATCCGGATGCTGGATCTCTTTCCAAGGGGTGTATACATTTTCCCAACCCAATGAATCTGCCCAAGCCAGATAGTTTTCTTCAGGATTGGTTTTGCCTTTAAATTCCGGGGTCCAATAGCCCGGAGTTCCGAAACTTAATCTTCCAAAGTGGAAATACGCCCACTGGAAAAAGTCTCCATCTGTTCCCTGATTCGTTTGTTGAAAAGCTTTTTCAGAAATAGTTTCATTATAAACACCTGAAACCATCGCGTTTAGGGCTTGATCCTTTTCTAGAATAGAAGTGACTATGCGCTTTCTCGCTTCACCGGCATTATACTTCAGAGGGGATGAAAGATTGTTTGCCGGAGAAAAAGTAACAAAAGCGAAGATATTCCATTGATCAAAAAGATAATCCAATAAAGCTCTTGATTCTTTTTGGGAAACTGCAATATCACCTGCTAATGGCTCGAAAATCGGGAATTTATAGGTCAATGATTTATTAAATGCTATACCCTCTTTTAAATCCTCCGCAAATTTCCCGTCTTTATCATCGTCTTTGGATTCTTTTAAAACGATATATTTTCCTGCTTCACCTTTGGAACGGTCTGCTTTTTCCATCACGCGATCATCTTTTTTCGAAATCACAAAATCGCCTGTTGGATCTTCAACTCGCATCCAGGTGATCATTCCATTTCCATCTAGATCCGTGTAGCCATTATCACCTGGCTTTCCATCTCTATCATGGTCAACAGATACTGCATTACCCCTTCTTTCATATTTCAGGGCTGCGTGATATTGTTCGTAAGCATCAGGAGACATATTCGGGAAAACATAAAAAGTGGTGGATTCCAAAATATCAGCATGTTCACTTATCAGCTTCTCGGCGAATTGAATGGCCAATTCTACACTTAGAACATGAAATCCTTCAACACCGCCAACTACCCCAATAGCGGGTTTTTGGTCCAATTCCCCTGTTCCGACTTTAAGAACCCATATGTCTTTCCCTCCTTCTGTTTTAGTTAGAGAAGTAAGCTCTGCAGAACTGTTAGAGCCTAGCTTTTGAAGTCTTTGGTTTACTTGAGAGAGGGTTGGGTAATCAGTTTGCGCATGTGCACCTACTGACCAACCCAAGCTTCCTATCAGTAAGCCGATTAGTAGTGATTTTCTCATAAATTGTTTGGGTTAAATACTTTTTTTAGTGGTGGTAAAACCTAAAATTCTTTTAAATTTTACGATTTTAATTCAATTTAATAGGAGTACTTTTTCCGATTGCGGCATTCGCTCTTAAATGGACATTGCTCAGGATAAGTGGGGAAGATACCTATTTCTTGTTGTACAGATCGGGAATTTTCGCTTATTTCAAACAAATTGATGCACGATTATGTACCGCAAAATAGCCCTAGCCCTAGCCTTTTCGCCAAGAATTGAGGCTTTGATTTCTGAAACCAAAAGATTGGTTTTACTCTTTGATTCAGAGTTAATTTTAATTCATGTAGGAAAAAAAACCATTGAATTAGAGGAAAAGCTAGAGGGAGTTGTAAAAGAAGCAGAATTACCAAGGGACCAAACCAAGATTATCTGGAAAGAAGGTAAACCCGGAAAAATGATTTTAGAGGCATGTCGTGAAGAGAATGTGGACTTATTGGTTGCCGGTGCGATGAAAAATGAAAGCTTTCTTACTTATTATTTAGGATCAGTAGGAAGGAAAATTATCAGAAAAGCACCCTGTTCTGTATTGACTTTGATTGAACCCAAAAAAGAAACAACAGGATTCTCTCAAGTGGTTTTTAATGGTACTCAGACTACTATTACACCATTTGTTATTGAGCAGGGGATAGAATTTTCCAAAAAAGTACATGCTGAACAAATATTTATTTTGAACGAAATCAAAATGTATGGTCTACAGATGGGGACTGCAGCTGAAGATTCTGAGCAAGAAGTCGCCCATACCCGACGACAGCTTGTTCAAGATGAGCTTCAATATGTAGAGGGAATTCTTGAGAAATTGGATAAAGGTGACCTAAAAATAAGTATTAAAGTAACAGGAGGTAGATGGGCAGTTGAATTGGCTAGATTTTGCGAAAAAATTGGAGCTGATTTATTGGTAGTAGGAGATGAGCATAAACTCAACTTTTTTGATAGAATTTTCCCCCATGATTTAGAAGACCTTTTGAGTACTCTGCCATGTAATCTTTTAATTGTAAAAAAATAATCTCATATGGAAACTTTAAACCATAAGGAGGTTATTAATTTACTCCTTCAACTCGCAGCCATGCTGATTATGGCTAGGGTTTTTTCAGAATTAGCCAGAAAGTTTAAGCTACCTGCCGTGATAGGTGAAATCATCGCAGGAATCATATTAGGCCCAACAATTTTAGGAACTCTATTTCCAGGCGCTCAGGACTATCTTTTTGGTTCTCATGAGATGTCAAATGTAGCATTAGATGGTTTTGTGCAGATATCTGTAGTCTTGCTTCTGTTTATTGCCGGGCTTGAAGTTGAGCTCCAAGTTGTATGGAACCAAGGCAAAAACGCATTAAAAATTGCGGCAGCATCCATGGCATTACCGATCATCACAGGCTTTGTATTAGCCTATGCTTTTCCTGAGTTTTTGGGAGTGAATATCAACGATAGAGCAGTTGCCTCGACATTCTTTGGTTTGGCAATTTCTATTACAGCTTTGGCGGTAGTTGCCAGAATCCTCATGGATTTGGATATTTTCAAAACTCAAACAGGTCTTTTAATTATAGCAGCCGCAATGATTGTGGATATTCTGGGTTGGATTGTGTTTTCTGTAATTTTATCACTTTCAGAGTCAGGTGCAGAAGGACTAGGGATTTGGCCAACTATTGGGTTGACTTTATTCTTCACCCTGTTTATGCTAACGCTTGGAAAAGGTTTAATTAATCGGGTTTTACCTTGGATTAATAAAAATTTAGCATGGCCAGGAGGCTTGCTTTCCTTATCCCTCGCGATTTGTTTTTTGGCAGCTTCATTTACCGAATTCATAGGAATTCATGCCATTTTTGGAGCATTTATAATTGGTGTTGCATTAGGAGATTCTGAATATTTGACCGAAAAGGCGAAGGAAATACTTCATCAGTTTATCAATAATATTTTTGCTCCGATTTTCTTTGTTTCAATTGGTTTGAAAGTAAATTTTGTGGAGGCTTTTGATCCGGGAGTAACCGGGGTAGTTGTGATTTTGGGTTTGTTAGCCAAATATTTTGGGGCTTATATTGGAGGCCGATATGCAGGAATTTCTAGAAAAGAATCCATGATTGTTGGTTTTGGTTTAAGTACCAGAGGCAGCATGGATATTATTTTAGGATTGATCGCTTTGGAAACGGGTTTAGTGTCTGAATCGCTTTTTATTGGATTAGTGATCTTGGCATTGATATCCAGTATAGGATCAGGACCTATGATTAACTGGGCTCAAAAGTTAAAAATATAAGTACTTTTCTCAATGAGTCATTTGAAAGTTCAATTGGCTATAGTTAACAATTGGATGTAATTTTGGGTTGACCTTTGCAATACCTACAATCAAAATAAAATGATCAAAACCGGAAAAACTGGCGTCTTGCTGGTGAATTTGGGAACTCCAGACAGTACTGCTACAGGAGATGTAAGAAAATATTTACGTGAATTTCTCATGGATGGCCGAGTGATTGACTTTCCCGCCTTCCCTAGATGGCTGTTGGTAAATTTGATCATTGCCCCATTCCGATCTCCAAAATCAGCAGCTGAATATCGAAAACTTTGGACTGATCGTGGGTCACCATTATTATTTCATACGGAGGATCTTAAAGCCAAGCTTGTTAAAAAACTTGATAGCGGTAACTATGTGGTAGCAATGGGAATGAGATACCAAAGCCCTTCCATAGAATCAGCTTTGAAAGAGTTAATGAAGGCCAAGGTTAAGAAAATCATTGTCATTCCTTTATTCCCTCAATATGCCTCTGCTACGAATGGATCTGTTATCGATAAAGTGATGGAAATAGCAAGAGGCTGGCAAATAATTCCCGAGATTACATTTGTAAGTAATTTCATTGATCATCCATTGTTTTTAAAAGCGTGGAAGGAGTTAGGGCAGGAGATGATGGAAAAACAAGATTATGATCGTTACTTGTTTTCGTATCATGGATTACCAGAGCGCCAGATTAGAAAGGGGTCTGTTGATAATTATTGCCAATTAGGTGCCTGCTGTAATAAATATGGTCCTTCCAATCAGTTTTGCTATCGGGCCCAGTGCTTCCAGACAACCCGTTTTATTTCTGAACAATTGGGATTGCCTGAGGAAAAAGTATTGACATGCTTCCAATCTCGATTAGGGAAAGATCCTTGGATTCAGCCTTATACAGAAGATATGATTAAAAAACTATCTTCAGAAGGAGTAAAAAAAGTATTGGTTTTCTCTCCTGCATTTGTTGCCGATTGTCTTGAAACAACTGTTGAAGTTGGTCAAGAGTATAAGGAACAGTTTGAAGAACAGGGTGGGGAACATTGGGATCTAGTGCCAAGTTTAAATTCCAGAGATACTTGGGTAGATTGCTTAGTCGATCTTGTACACACAAAATCATGATTGAGGATTTCAGGGTTATTTTTGAAGTAAAATTCTGGGTTCTTTGCAGTTTTTAATTGAGTATTTCTGATCTTGGTTTTTTTACTTTTCCTTTAAAAAATTTGTCGAAGTCTATCCCTTCTCAATCGCTTTTGATAACAGGAATCCTATTGATTTCAATTAATCTTAGGACTTCTATTGCTTCGGTTGGTCCCTTGATCCCATTTATCAGAGAGGATTTGGGACTATCAAATGGGTTGGCTGGGTTTTTAACTACCCTGCCCTTATTGACTTTTGCTACTTTTTCACTTTTTGCTCCTTCTATTGGAAAGAAACTTGGTATGGGGAGAGCAGTTTTTTTAGGGATAGCCATTTTGACAGTTGGTGTAATCATAAGGGTTTTAGGAGGTATAGAATTATTGCTTTTTGGAACAGCGCTGACTGGTATTGGTATCGTTATTGCAAATGTCCTGATTATCCCACTTATAAAAGTCAGATTGCCTCATAAACTTGGTTTGATGACAGCCCTATTAGCAACGATGATGTCTCTTTTTGCTGCAGTAGCCGCTGGATTTTCGGTTCCAATTGCTGTTGATTTAGGTATTGGATGGAGAGGATCTTTATCCTCTTGGGCAGTTTTTATGGTTGTCGCTTTACTTTTTTGGATTCCACAATTGACTAGACCAAAGGCAGGAACGCAAATTGGGTTAGGTCAGGCAAAAAATGTATGGAAGTCAAAACTTGCTTGGCAGGTGACCATTTTTATGGGCTGTCAATCTGTGATGTATTTTACTCTTACAGCATGGCTTCCCGATATGTTAGTTTCAAGAGGATGGTCCCCTGTTGAGGCTGGCGCCGTTTCTTCCATTATGCAATTAATTTCTCTGGTTGGTTCTTATTTTGCCCCTTCCATTCTTATTAGGCTGAAGCAGCAATCAGGTGTTATTTTGGTAGTTGGCTTGGGGTATATTGTTGGGTTTTTAGGCTTGTTTTTAGATTCAGAATTAATCACATACTTATGTTTAGCGATTATAGGTCTAGGAATGGGAGCTAGCCTCAGTATAGCCTACACATTGATTTCTTTAAGGACTTCAGAAGATCAGACTACGGCAAAACTTTCAGCTATGGTACAATCTTCAGGGTATTATTTAGCTGCTTTAGGACCAATTCTTTTCGGAATCTCTTTGGATATATTTGGTTCCTGGAACATTCTGATATGGTTTCTGATATTTTTTTCCATTTTGTTTACAGCATTCGGAATGGCTGCTGGAAGGGACCTGAAAATCTAATAGGATTAAATCCAATACCATTCCTTAATTTTGCTGCGGTTTCAAATTTGACTTTACCATGCAAGATTTAATGCTTTCCTTGGGCGTATCAGAAAATTTATTCAATTATTTGATCATGCCCCTTTTGATTTTTTTTGCACGAGTAGGAGATGTTTCAATCAATACACTCCGGATCATGTTTATGATGAACGGGAAGAAAAGTATTGCTCCAATTCTGGGCTTTTTTGAGGCTCTTATTTGGCTTTTGGCAATTGGGCAAATTTTTCAAAATATGTCTAATCC
>NZ_JAHEBC010000367.1 GCF_024642405.1 Algoriphagus sp.
TCCGGAACGAGAACAAAACTTTACGTAATCAATGAAATTAGAATCGGCCATTTTTTAAAAGAAAAAGGCTAAGCATTAAAGCTTAGCCAAATGTGGATTGCAAAATTAAGAAAATTAAGCCAATCAGTAGCTATCAATAACAGAAGTGATCTGATTGAAGATTTCATTTATTTCTCCAACGCCATTGATTTTTTGAAACTTACCTTGCTTTTCATAATAAGTCGCCACAGGTAAAGTCTCTTTCATATAGACTTGGATTCTGGTAGTTATTTTTTCATTATCCTGATCATCGGCTCGGTTTGAAGTTTTTCCTCTTTCTTTAATTCTTTCTCTCAGAACATCCTCTGGAACTTCAAGAGCAATCATCCCTGAAATTTCTAAATTATGATGGGAAAGCATTTCATCCAAGGCTTCTGCCTGGGCAGTAGTCCTAGGGAAACCATCAAAAATAAAACCTTTAGAATCTTTGGTCTCACTGATTTTTTCCTCCACCATCTTTATGACAACTTCATCAGGCACCAAATGTCCTTCATTCATATATTTTTTAGCTAGGAGACCTAATTCTGTTCCTTCACCTAGGTGCTTTCTAAACAAATCTCCTGTAGAAAGATGAGTTAATCCATAATGTTGGATTAATTTTTCACTTTGTGTGCCTTTGCCCGCACCCGGAGGGCCAAATAAAACGATATTATACATTCCTGATTATTTTTTAAGGAGTATCAAGTTGATAGATTTCTTTAAGATTTCTACCATATCCATCATAGTCAAGGCCGAAGCCGACGACAAATTTATTGGGAATTTCAAAACAGACATAATCAATTGGATAATTAAACCGAAAAGCTTCAGGTTTAAATAGAAGTGAAACGATTGAAATCCCAGAAGGATTTAGGCCTGAAATCTGCTCTAGCAGGTAATTCATGCTGATTCCGGTATCTACTATATCCTCAACAATTAATACATATTTATTTTTTAAACTATCCTGAATCCCTATTAATGATTTTACTTTTTCAGAACTTTTTGTCCCTTGATAGGAACTAAGTTTCACGAAAGTGCAAGTAATAGGTAAATCTATAGACCTACATAAATCAGCAAAAAAAATGAATGACCCATTTAAAACACCTAATAAAACAACTTCTTTTCCTTTGAAATCCTGCGATATTTCTGCCCCAACCTGAGAAATTCTTTTCTGTATCTGATCTTGATTTAAAAATGGAATAAAATGTTTGTCTTTGATTCTAATGCTCATAATAGACCTTTATAGTTCCTTCATTAAAAATTTGTATAAATCGATCATTGCTTTGAGATCCTTCAAAGATACTTTTTCATCTGGCGTATGAACATTATCCTCAGGCGCACCAATAAAACACCAATCAATTGGGTAAGGAGAGAATTGAATCTCTCTTCCATCACTTCCTCCTGCACCCTCTACCTCTATTTGAAAGGGGATTTTACTTTTATTTGCCAAAGAAACAATTTTATTTAAAAAACTTCGCCTAGGTATAAACTTATCTCTGATAGAAATAGCAACTCCTTCATGGTGCCTTACGCCTTCTGATACCCAAGTAATATCAGAAATTAATGCTTGTTTAATAGGAGCCTCTTCTTGGATGAACTTAAGAAGAAATGGCATACTGCCACCTCCATGCTCTTCATACGTGGAAAACACGATCCAACCGTTTTCAAGTGTTTCACATAATTTCAAAGCATTATATATCCCCAACCTATTATCCAAATAAGCAGCTTGGATGAAATTTTTATCGAGTCTTACATTTTGCTCAAAAGACAAACAAGTCCCTGGTTCAATCCCTCTTGGAAAATCATGAACAAATCCATCTTCATCGCCTTGAAGTCGGCATCTTATGGATCCAAGGCTATCTTCACCTACTAACCAAGTTCCAGGAATTAATTCCGGTCCACCTACTGGTACTAATTGATTATTGTACCTTGCCATAAATCCAATTGTATCAATATGCGCGAAAACCGCGGTTCTTGGAATTCCAAATTTTAGGAGAAGACAATCATGAAATTCATCACTAAAAAATATTTTTGGTACAACTTTCCAATATTTCTTACGTTTTTCAACATATTCGCATAGAAATTTAGTTGTTCGCGATTCATCACCAGAAACACCATTTATTTCTAATAAATCGTACAAAATTTTCATTTTGGCATTAATTATGTTAATTATTTGTTAATAGACAGTAAATTTGTTTAGATTTATTTTGTTAGCAGAATTGTGAATTAAATAAATCATCTAGATTTGCAGTAAGTTAAAAGTTATTAAATTTGTAATCACATCAATCAAACACTTAAAATTTGAACAAAAATTTTTTGTTATGAAAAAACTAATACTCTCAACACTTATGGTCGGTGCTTTGGCACTTGGTGCCAACGCCCAGAAAGAATTCGACAAATTCTCTTTGGAAATCAATGGAGGCGTCAACAAACCAATGGCTCCTCTGACTCCAGGATATCTTTCACCAACAGCCAACTTTGGTCATATAGATTTCGGAGCTCGTTACATGTTCAATGAAAAATTCGGCCTTAAGCTTGATTATGGTTTTGGATCAATGAAAGAGGTAGATGGTGAATCACCTACATTTGATACAAAATATTACCGCTTAAATCTCCAAGGCGTAATGAATGCTGGAAGAATTATGAACTTTGAGTCTTTCACAAGATCTGTAGGTTTATTAGTTCATGGAGGGGCAGGTATCGGTAATGTGAACCCAGAAGAAAATCTTTACAATGATTTTACTGATGATGTTTACAATTTTATTGTAGGTTTTACTCCTCAGCTTAAATTAGGAAAAGGTATTGCTTTGGTAGGTGATATCAGTGCAATCATAAATGGACGTCAAACTGTAACTTGGGATGGCGCTACGGCTATCAGGCCTGATAATGCTGGATTTTATGGAGCAAATTCAGTTTGGTGGACAGGTACGTTAGGTCTTCAGTTTTACTTAGGTTCTGCCGAAGAGCATGCTGACTGGTATATTGCAGCTGATAAATATGCTACCAAAGAGGAATTAGCTTCTCAGATCAACGGTATTAAAGATATGCTAAAAGATTCTGATGGTGACGGTGTTCCTGATTATTTAGATAAAGAGCCTAATACTCCAGCAGGAGCAAGAGTTAATTCTCAAGGTACAACAATGGACTCTGACGGTGATGGAACTCCAGATCATATGGATAAGTGCCCATTCCTTCCTGGCCCAGCTTCTACTAATGGATGTCCAGTAGAAGAAATTAAGGAAGAACTTGATTTCTTTAAGAAGGCTATAAACGATGGTTACATTAACGTATATTATGCATTCGATAGCTCTAAGCCGCTTGGATACTCTACTAGCGCAGCTAGTTATGTTGCAAACTTCATGAAGAAAAATCCTGGAGTAAGTGTAGAAATTAAGGGATATGCCGATGAATTAGGTCCTGAAGATTACAATATGAAGCTTTCTGAAAGAAGAGCTAAAGCAGTTTATGACTTATTAATTTCTTCCGGTGTTGATGCATCTAGACTTTCTTATAAAGGTTATGGTGAAGATACTAGCGTAGACAAGTCTTCTGCTGATGCCAGACAAATGGCAAGAAGAGCTAGTTTCGAAGTGAAATAAGCTTAAAAATATAATTAATTAAGAGCCCGGTTAATCCGGGCTT
>NZ_JAHEBC010000368.1 GCF_024642405.1 Algoriphagus sp.
AACAGAAATTAAAATAGCTGGAAAAAGCATCAAGTTCATCGCTAGCATTTCAGCAAAATTCATCCAGTATCTTAAAGACCAAGTCAATAATACTGTAGTTCCTAAAAATATGGAGACGGTTAAAAAACTTGGGATTTGGATGTTTTCAAGGATTCTTGAATCGACAACCCTTCTTTCTCTATATAGAACAATAAGTGTTGTTATTATTACAATAACTAACAAGATCCACTGCATAGATTTAAGTCCAAAAATTATCGTTCCTCCCATAGCGTGGGCGTTTGGATCCCTAAAAAATTCAGTGAAAAATCTAATAAATGCCCAACTACTTAAGGATGCCAAAAATAATCCTCCAGATGATTTTAATTTCTTCCTGAGATATAGGAGAATAAGTATTACTAAAACCCCATTTAAGATCTCATAAAGCTGAAAAGGATGCAAACTTGGAGTAGGAGAAGAAATCCCATCTAATACCTCCAAGTTAAAATAATGCGCATGAGCAGGACTATCGAAACCATATTTTACTCCCCAAGGTAAAGAAGTGGGAATACCATAACAGCATCCTAAAAGTAAGCAACCGAATCTTTGCAGTGCTAAACCCACAGGGAATGCGAATGCAAAAGAGTCTATGTTTGAAAAAGGAATTTTAAAGATTTTTATCCCCAGTAAAAAAGTAATTAAACCTAAAACTACACCACCAAGTAGTACTTTGCCTTCAGCATCTGGTAGCGTGAAGTTTTGGAAGAAAAATATCCAGTCGGATGAATCGTATGAATTGACTTTTGTTCCTATAATGAAAAATAGTCGAGAAAATGTCAAAACTACCAACCAACTAATGAGAGGGATTTTCCTTTTAATTCCCTCATAAATCATAATTATGGTAACTGCTAGGAAGGCAATTATATAAAAGATATTAAAAAAGGAGGAAAAGTATTCTCCACCCAGGGTTGAGGTATTCAGTACATTGTAAAAATCCTTCCAGCTACCCATGATTTTGTTTTTAATAAATTTACATGACTATTAATTGTTATTAGGTATAATATCAAAATTAAATATGTTATAAAATGCAAAAAAGATATTTAATTTTGGTAAAAAATAATAATGAACTACAAACCAATGATCAGGTCTAAGGAAGAGTTTTGTCTTTTTGATGGGAACCCTTTAATGATTGTTAATAATATATTTACTAGTACTCTAGCGCTTATTTTTTAATTTGAACCTATGAAATTCATAAAACCTACTTTTATAATCTTGGCTTTGGGGACCTTGTTTTCCTGCAAATCCACCTCTCAATGGGAAGGTCAGGGACCGATTCAGATAATAGAGACCGTTGATAAGCCCATCCAGATTCAGGCAAAGCAAGTTTTTGTTGCGGGGAACGGTGTTTTCTTTTCTAATGAATTTAATGGGGCTAGGTTAAATCAAGTAGAACGAATAAATGATACCTTAATTCAGATCACTATTTTGCCGGAAAATGAACCTATCAATCCTAGTCCTTGGTATGCTTTCAAAATTTGGTCAGAAATACCACAAGATTTTTGGATTCAGTTTAGCTATGGAGGAATTGGCTTTCATCGGTATTTTCCTAAATCAAGTTTAGATGGGATAAATTTCACTAACGTAGATTCTATTGATTTTTTCCAACCAGAATCTGATGACCGTAGACCTGAAATGGCCTTTTTGAAGATTGAAAGTTCAAAAGATACGCTTTGGGTAGCCGCTCAAGACAAGGTTGGGACTGATCATGTTAAAGTTTGGAAAAATAAGATCCTGGAAAATGATTTTGTTGAATTGATTTCCATAGGAAAAAGTAAAGAAGGGAGACCACTGGAGATTTTGAAAATCGGAAATGCAGATGATCGAGATATGTTGATGGTGATTTCTATGCAGCATCCTCCAGAATTGACAGGATTTTTAGCTATGCAGGCTTTTATAGAGAAAATTTGCGAAGACAGTCCGGCTGCGAGAAAGTTTAGAAGCAAGTATAATCTTTATGTGATGCCTCAGATGAATCCGGATGGAGTTGCAAATGGTCATTGGAGACATAATCTTGGCGGGATAGATTTGAACCGTGATTGGATCAATTTTAATCAATCGGAGACTAAAGCTTTGTCCGAATTTATGGAAAAGAAGGTAGAGGAATCAAAAGGTGAATTCATTTTTGCAGCTGATTTTCATTCTACTTGGGAGGATATTTTTTATACAAATAATGAAGAACTGGAAGGGAACTTTCCAGGGCTCATACCAAAAGTGATTAAAAAATCATCCAAAAGAATTCCCGATTATATTCCAAATATTAGGCCTAATGAAGGCAAGGAAAGAAGTGTTACTTCTAATTCATATTTCTTTTTTGTCCATCGTGCTGAATCTATGACATTTGAAGTAGGAGATAACACCCCAAGAGAAGTGATTCATATGAAAGGAGAATATTTAGCGGAAGAGTTGATGAAGATTTTGAATAGAAAATAAGCTTTTTGGTAAAAATGAGGTCAAAATATTACCAAATATAAGTTCCAACTGCGCCTTTATTGAGCTCTGATTGGTAGTTGATTTCACCAATTGAAAACTGAAATTTCTGTTTTTCCTCCTTAGTATTCAAAACAATTAAAACTACTTTCCCATCAGGCCTTAAAAAAGAAACATTTGGCAATGCGTCAGGAATAGTGGATTCAATTCTTTTTGAACCGGGTAAAACAAATTTGCTTGCATGCGCCACAATGTAATATGCGGGATTTTTTGTAACAGAATCTCCATCAATCGTTACAGCGCCTAAACATCGATTACATCCCCCTCGATCTGTGTAAGGGGTTAAAGTTGGATTGGAAGTTAAATTCCATTCCAGGACTGTTTTTGCCCAGTTTCTGGAAGCACCGATGATTAGATTTTCGATATGCCAAGGTAAGTCTCCCGCAAGGTTTCCAGGTGCGCCAATCCACTGTTCGGTAAAATAGATGTGTTTATCGGGAAATGCCTGATGTACTTCAGAAAGCGCCTCAATTTGACCTCCATATAAATGAAAAGCTGAGCCATCGATATAAGGATTTGCTACCGAATCACTTAAAACAGTAATGGGATAATCAGGTCTATCGGCATTATGATCATAAATAAGGATCTTTGTTTCTAGTCCCGCTTTTTGAAAAGCTGGACCAAGATGTAATCCGATAAATCGTGCCTGCTGCTCAGGAAGCATTAATAGGGAAGGGTTGTTTCCGGGATGAAGTGGTTCATTTTGGATCGTCAAGGCATCTATTTCTATCCCTTCTGCTTTCATTTCCTGAATGTATTTTACCAAATATTGCGCATAGACTTCTTCATATTCCTCTAAAAGTGATCCTCCGCGAGTATCCTTATTGTCTTTCATCCAAGAAGGTGGAGACCAGGGCGATGCCATTAATTTAATTTCTGGATTGACTGAAAGTATTTCTTTGAGTATTGGGATCACATCTTTTCGGTCTGGACCCAAATCAAAATTTTTCAATTCTAGATCTGTTGCAAGAGAATCCTCCAAATCATCGTATGAAAATGGAAATTCATTTAAATCTGAAGCAGCTACAGATAGTCGCAAATAGGAGATTCCAATTTGATTAATCCCTTGCCCAAAGAGTTCCTCCAATAAAGCCTTTCGGGCTGATTCTGCCATACCCAATAAGTGT
>NZ_JAHEBC010000369.1 GCF_024642405.1 Algoriphagus sp.
ACAAATATTTTTCTGTGTAATTGGTTTTAAAAAACCTGGGAGGGATTTTGTTCTTCGGCATCTATTTAGTTTCTGAAGATATCTGAAGCTCTACCATTACTGGAAAGTGATCCGAAAGCGTTTCAGGCACTCCCTGATTGAAAATTCTTACTTGGGTGCAGGTTTTTGCAAGGCTTGGACTGGCCAAAATATAATCGATTCTTACCCGGTTTTGGACGATGGTCTCTGGTGTTTGATCATATAATCCAATAAGCGCAGGAGTAGGAAAAGTAAAACTTTCTTCCAAATCTACTTTTCCCAGGCTAAGATCGATGGCAGGGAACGAAAGGAACTCAGACATGGGAGCATAATCAAATTCCCCTAGTCTCAAATTGGAATATTTTTCATTATCACTTCCCACTATTTTTTCTTTCAGTTCTTTTTTAGTTTCCAGCCAATAGGCATCCAATGGGGAGTGAGAATTGAAATCTCCCAATATAATGAAAGAGTCATTTTGGAGTTCTTTGATACGGGACTTTATCTGTTTAGCTTCTATTAAACGGGTATCGCTATCTGGGGGAGATAGGTGAACCACAAAGAAATCAATCCCGAAAGTCTTCACATGCAGGAGACCATGCCAGAAGTTATCCACATCTCTTTCAATCAAAATAATGGGTTCTTTGGACGTAAGGGCAGTTGGATAGCCTTTTTCCTTTAAAAGCTGAACATAGGGATGCCCCCCATTTGGCAGCATCTATTTTGAGTTTATCCACAGTATAATCGCAAAGCTCCTGCAAGGCCAATACATCTGGATCCTGTGCTTTGACCCATTGGATCAGCTTTTCTTGCCGAGTAGTATCCTTTCCCCAATCAAAGCCATTCCAGATATTGTAGGTCATAACTTTAAGTGGGTTTTCTGCTTCTTGGGAAAATCCAGAAAGGCTAAATCCAAAAATGAAGAGCACAAAAAATAAGGGTCTAATAAATGGACGCATTAATTAAGATAATTTTGATTGGAGATGCTATCCTAAAATTGGGAATAGATTTTATTTAATCTTTCAAAATAAAATCACTTATCAAACTTACAACTTTATCATCAGTAGCAAGGATGGAAGTAAGAATCGTTCCATGAGTTCTATTTGGTACTTCTTCTGTGGATACATTAAGATTGCCTGCCGCTCTCATGGCAGAAGCAAATCGTTCGTTTTGTTCTTTTCTCCAAGCATCATCTCCATCGGC
Source organism: Algoriphagus sp. (assembly GCF_024642405.1). GTDB lineage: Bacteria > Bacteroidota > Bacteroidia > Cytophagales > Cyclobacteriaceae > Algoriphagus. The sequence continues at coordinate 1,219 of NZ_JAHEBC010000369.1, forward strand.
ATAAATAAGCAAGATATTATCTCGATTGGGTAAGATATGTGGTGTTACCGAAGCTTTTAACCAATTTTCAGGATCAGTTCCCCATATTGATTTGTAGGTTGAATCCATTGCGATGCGATCTTTAGCCGTCTCTTCTACATACAAAAACGGACTGATAAGAATAGCCCCTGCAATGTCGGAACCTGGAATTCCCCTAGCTTGCAAAAGCGAAAAATCAACTGATAGAAGCGCGGCGAGGTAAGCACCGGCAGAATGGCCTCCAACATAGATTTGTTCTGGATTTCCACCATAGGCCTCTATGTTATTTTTAACCCATTCATAGGCTGCTGCGGCATCTTTTACATGATCTGGGTGCTGGACATTGGGAGATAATCGGTAGTTGACACTCACCAAACCAATTCCTGATTCTGCTAATTTATTACCGATATCTTCACCCCAACTTTTATCTCCCATTAAAAGAGCTCCTCCATGGAAATAAACAATCACAGGCACATTTTTTTTGCCTTCGGGTAGGTAGATATCTAATAAATCTTTGTCGTCTTGGTAATCAGATTCATTGATATAATCAATATCCTTGAAGATTTTTACTTGTGCGTTTACACAAGGAGCGTTTAATAAAAGGAATAGTGTTAATACGGTAAGTTTCATTGCAACCAATTTATTTACTGTAATATCTTCATTTTTATGCACTCAGTAGGGATTTGCTTTACTTTTTAAGCCTAAATGTTTGTGATTAAAACCCTACTCAAATCGGCACATAAACAACCATCAATGCCCATAGAATAAAAAATATCAGGAATGGGATCAACAAATAACCCATCACATCTCTAGCTTGGATTTTTACTCCAATTCCCATGACTGGGAGGATGATCAATAAATAGAAAGGTGTTGTCCCCGACAATTGTCTGGACAAACTCATCTACCGGTGGGGAGAGTTATACAATGTTTTTGATAAAGTGTGTTGAAATGTAGTTTATCTACTAGTATCAACTATTTTTTCAATTGTTTAATCATTTATAGCTTGATACATCAGATTTTTGAATTTGACATTCATGTCATTGGTGTTAGGATTAAGTTGAGTCAATAAGATCCCAATTAATTCTTCCTGAGGATCCACCCAAATATAGGTAGCCAAAACCTACCAATCCCCAGAAAATAGCCATTAGAGTCAGATTGTAAAAACTTATAACTTTGAGGTTTTAGTTTCAGCCTAGAACTGTCGAGGACTACACCTAGCGTGAGAAACATTTATCCATCTAGATCTGAATCAGCCTTCTACCTTATCCACATTAATTTTCTCAATCTGTAAGGGCTGATATTTTACATAATAATTCTCATAACCGGCAATTATAGGACTTATTTTAATCTCATTTGATGAGGCCAAAAAATCAAACATCACCTCATTAAATTGATAATTAATATACCATGTGTCAGTAGCTCTACCCGTGATATTGGTTATTACTTTTTTATTTCTATATACTCCGGGTTTTAACTCAATGGTCACGCGATATCGCTTACCCATTTCGGGTCTGAAACGTAAAACCAAGAATCTCATTTCAGGTAGAAATCCAGGCATGCCACTATGGAACCTTGGATAATATTTGTTTTCCGGATGTACATCAATAGTTGTTTGATCGGATCTATACCATCCGAAATATTCAGCGACATACATATCTTTATCCTTCATTTTTTGAGCTGTGATTTCCCAGGATTCGTTTGCCTTCAAGTTTAACAAGTCATTTCTATTAACCCTAAGCGCTGGTATGTTTGCGATCCCCTTTGGATCGAGCTTTTTCAGTTGTGTATTCGAGATTCGATTCGAGGGGGTAACTTGAATATCAATAGGATTGATTTTCAGATTTTTACTGCTGAAATTCCCAATGTTTCCGAACTTTTTCTTCGACATAATACCTTTGGTTTAAAAGTGGATAAAATTTTTTCTGGATTTTGGACTGAAGCTCTCAAAATCAACCTGAAGCTTAGAGTCAACTTATTCAGAAATCTGAAGCCCAGGAAATACTATAAATTGACCTTCTCAACAAATTGCCTTCCCTGTTTCTTGAAAAGACTAAAAAGTGCAGCCCCAAAAGTCGTGTTGGCAAATCCTTATTCGGATAGGATACAATTATTTCCAAAATTCCTGTCTAAATAAGATAGCCTATTTTTTCTGTTGATGCAACTATTTGACAACTTAGGAGACTTGCTATACTATTGGTAATCAGTAGATTTAAAAATAGTAAAGCTTGAACCAATTAGTATCTCACTTGATGCAAATAGAGTATCTCGCGATTCTTTTTATCCCCCAAGGTGGGTAGTGAGACAGAGGGGAGGGGTTAGAAATTTCAAATTCAAAAAAAAGGTTTAGTTACTCCCGACAACTGTCGTAGACACACCTAGAGGGTGCAAAAATAGAGGGAAAATGCGATTTT
>NZ_JAHEBC010000093.1 GCF_024642405.1 Algoriphagus sp.
AAAAATATTTGAAATTGGACAGACAAGCTATTTGACGACAGCGATGGAAGATCAAAATGCGGCGGGTGGTTTTTTACATACCGGTGCTTTCTTATTGATTGATCAAAAAGGGAGAATCCGTGGGGTATATGATGGGACAAAAACGGACCAAGTCGACCAACTTATCAAAGATATTCCGAAAATTCTTGGAGGATGAAAAATTTAATTCCGTTTTCCTTTTTACTTTTTTTTATTGCTTGTGCTCCTAAATCATCTAATGATGAAAACACCTTAGCAAAAATTTCAGACCCCGAAGTCATGAAATATGCTATTGCCGGCAAAACTTTATATGAAAATCATTGTGGGAACTGCCACCAAAGCAATGGGGAAGGTTTGGGAAATCTAATTCCTCCTTTGAAAGACTCTGACTATTTCAAAGAAAGTATTCATAGAGCTGTTTGGATTATGAAATATGGACAAAAAGGGGAAATTACTGTTAACGGAAAAACCTTCAATCAGGAAATGCCAGCAAGCCCTAGGTTAACACCCTTGGAAATAGCTCAAATAAGCACCTATCTTTTGAATATTTGGGGAATGGAAGAAGGAAAAATTACTTCATCAGAAGTTGAAAAATACCTAAAAACAAAACCGCCCTTTTAGGTGGGTAGAAGTTCATCTGCCTTTGCAAGCACTTCTTTGAATTGACTATTCACTTCAGTTACTTTTATCAATTGATCATCTAAATATTCTTTTACTTCCTCTGGAGATTTTTCTCCGTCCTCGATCTCATATTGATGCATCCAATCGAACATTCCTTCGTATGCGGCGTCAAGATCCACAACCAAAGCCTTTAACTCTACAATTCTTTCAGGATTGGCATTTTCTTCATCTTCCAAACTCTTTATTTCCTGGTTCGCTTTCTTTTCAAGAGATTTCAATTTCCCCATCAGTGGCATCACTTCGTCGTGAATACTGATTATCCTATCACGCATCAATTGATTTTCATCCTGAGTACTTTGGCCACAGGAACTTACAAAGAATAACAACACTATAATTAAAAATGGAATTTGTCTAATCATGATTAATCGAATAATTATTCCAAATATACTATTTATTCTATTTTTAATCTAAAAAGTTAAGAGGTTTTAAAAAGTTGAGATAATTAAAAAATGTTCCTGTAATTTTAGGCTTCATAAAATCAATTCAAATGAAACCATTTTGCTTCGCCGACGGAGAAATAATAGAATCTAAAAATGCCACAATCCATCCAATGGATCTGGGATTAATAAGAGGATACGGAATTTTTGATTTCTTCCGATCTGTCAATTACAAGCCACTATTTTTAGACCATTATTTGGACAGATTTATAACTTCGGCGGAAAAAACATACCTTCCTTTACCTTACACTAGGTCAGAATTAAAACAAATTATCCAAGAGCTCACCGATAAAAATGACATGGAGCAAGGTGGTTTTAGACTGGTGTTAAGCGGGGGACTTTCAGAAAATCACTTTTCCCCGGCTAATGGGAAGCTTTTTATTTTTCCGGAGACTCTTTTATTTCCTAGCGAAGAAAAATATAACAATGGTATTAAACTCCTCAGTTTGGAATATGTGAGGCCGATTGCAGAAATCAAAACAACAAACTACGCTTTATCCGTTTGGGATAGTCTTCGATGGAAAAAGGAAGGTGCTGAAGATGTTTTGTATCATCAAGAAGGCTTAGTAAGTGAAAGCTCAAGGAGTAATTTTTTTATAGTCAAAAATGGAACAGTAATTACACCCGACAAGAATATTTTGATGGGGATCACGAGAAAGCACGTGCTGACTTTAGTGGATCAAGTGGAGATCAGACCGGTAAGCTTGGAGGAAACTTTGAATGCTGATGAAGCATTCATTACGAGTACTACCAAAATACTTTTACCTGTCACTCAAATTGATCATCACAAAATCGGAAGTGGAAAACCTGGACCTATTTCTATGGATATCCTGAAAAAATTCAAGGTTTTAGAAAAAGAAAACTCCCTTTGAAAGGGAGTCGATTATTATTCAGAAATTAATTGAGCGTCTTTGAGAATATACATCAATTTCTCGGGGTCATTTCCATTGAGTACTAGTTTACCTCGGACCCTTACACGCTTTGATGTGTATTTGATTGGGTCAGTCAGCATAACTTCCATAACTGTCTCAGGACCACCTGATCCGCAAAAGAAGCATTCCGCTAAGGGCAAACTGGAAAGAATTATATGCTCAGGTTTAAACATCCCTTCAAAAGGAATAATATAACCATCAGCCTCTACTTCAGTTCCCTCTAATTTTTTTGACTCTTCTGAGAAAACTGGGACATAAAGCTCTCCAAACTGGTCTTCGCTTATTTTGTAAGAAACATCAGAAAGGCTTTTCCAGACATTTTTGTCTTGAGAATATAAATTTGTGGAAGCAAACAAAGTTAGACTAAGGATCCCAAGTATTATTTTCTTCATGATTTTACCTTTCATTTTTAATTAAGTGCTATTTAAGCCTTTGTCAACTGCTTTGCAATACTTGTTTGATAAGCAGTAAAAGCTGGAATAACAGAGGCAAGAACTCCTACTACAAACGCATAAGCTACTACCCAAAGTTCGGATTTTAAGAAAATCCAAGGTTGAAGGCTTACCATAACTCCGGTCTGATTTTGTGATATGATCAATGCCAAAAAGCTATGTCCGATTAAAATTCCAATAATAGCTCCAAGAAATGTCAAGATAAAGCCCTCCATGAAGATCAACAAAACCAACTGAAACCTAGATGCTCCGATAGCCCTTAAAATTGCTAAATCATATTTCCTATCTTTCAATGAATTGTACAAGGCAATGAAAATTCCTAACCCAGAAATCCCAATTAATACAAAAGCAAGACCTTTTAACATGCTAATCCCTACCCCCAACAATTCAAATAACCTTGACATCTCAAAGGAGGGTGAGGCTGCCTGCATATTTGTTCTGCTATTCACCAATCTTGGAAGCTGAATAGCAGCCATTGGGTTTCTGTATTGGACCAAAAGAGTTGTTATTTCTTTGGGCTCTTCCGATTGAGGTAAACCATTAAGTGTGATTTCGCTTGAAATGGATTTTTCCATTTCCTCAGACTCTTCATCTTCTTCATGGGTAAGCCAAACAGACTCAATGCTTGTCAATATTAATCTGTCAACGACATTCCCTTTAGGCTTCAAAACACCAGATACATGATAATAGTTAGCCTCGTGGTCATGACTTCCTTCACTTATTCCATGGCTCCCCATAAACTCATCTCCTTCTTTCAGGCCTAGCTTTTCAGCGACCTCAGCTCCCAATACTACCTGAAAGGCTTTAGACCAAGATTTTCCATTTTCAAATTCCGCTTGATATAATTCTAGGTAGTCCAGATTGGTCCCAACGATTCTAAAACCTTGATAATTATCACCGAGAGCTAGAGGAATAGTGTTTTTCACCAGTCGATTCCTACTTAGATTTCTCGCCTCTTCCAGATCAATATTTCCCGTTGGAAAATCAATATGATAAACACTGGAGAGAATTAATTGCAAAGGGCTTCCTTTAGCACCTACAACCAAATCAATGCCTGCTGCATCTTCATTCATTTTCTTTTCCAACTGCTCTTGCATGAGCAAAAGGACTATGATGATAGCTAGACCTAAGGCCAATAAAATAACATTCAAGCCTGTAGAAAAAGGACGAAAAACCAAATACTTCCAGCTTAGCTTGATAAGATTCATGAGGATTTGACTTCAATAAATTTTTGAATATGATTTTTCACCCTTTGATCATGAGTAACGATAATTAAAGCTGCTCCGATTTTCTTTGCTTGTTCTTTTAATACCTGGATAACTTTTTCTGCATTTTCATCATCTAGGCTTGAGGTAGGCTCATCCGCAAGAATCAATTTGGGTTCATTTGCCAAAGCTCTGGCTATGGAAACCCGTTGACCCTCTCCCTCACTTAATGTCAAGATGGATGAATTTACTTTTTCAGAAAGCCCTAAATCGATTAGAATTTGTTTTAATTTTTCGTTCTTCTTTTTGCTAAAAAAATTTGCCATACGAAGATTATCCATGACAGATAGAGGTGCTAATAAATGTGGTTTCTGAAAAACGATTCCAATATTTTGACCTCTAAAGAGATCTAATTTTTGACCGGATAATTTTGAAATATCCTGACCATTAATTTTTATTTCACCCGTTTCAGGCGAAGAAAGACCCGATAATAAATTCAGTAAAGTCGTTTTCCCGCTTCCTGATTTACCTAAAATCAATAGGCTTTCACCTTCTTCAAGCTGTATGTTTTCAAACCTGATAGTCCTTTGACCTGGATATGTAAAGGTTAAGTCTTTTGTACCTAATAGCATATCAGTTCACTGGAATTGATACATAGAACGTAGTCCCTTTATTTTCTTCACTTTCATAGGTGATTTCTCCATTTAGGACCTCCACACATTTTTTGACGATGGCAAGCCCTAAACCAGAGCCCTCTCTGATTCCTACATTATGAGCTCTGAAAAACCTTTCAAAGAGTTGTTCCTGCTCTCTTTTCGGTATACCGATCCCATGATCTGTAAAAGATGCTTTCAATTTTTGATCCTCAAAATCTAAACTAAAATTAACTATATCTCCATCTTTTGAATATTTTACCGAATTGGAAAGCAAGTTTTCAAAAACCTGATATAGCAAATCATAATCTGAAATTATTGTTTTAGGAAGGTTTCCAAGATTAACTTTTATAGAAACATCATTTTCAATGCCTGCTTTCACAGTATCAAGAACTTCTTTCACAAAAGCTCCCAAATACATCTTTTTAGGCCTAAATTCCATCTTGTCTGCGTCTGCTTTCCCAAAGAACAGAACACTGGTTAAAAGATTATTCAGTGCCCTGACGGAATTTTCGATTTTTGAAGCATGTTTTGCGATTTTTAACTTGAAAGGATGATCCTTCTCTGCATAAATCTGTAATAACTGGGCGGAGCTTAAGATTGAGGTGAGAGGAGTCTTGAAACCATGAGACACGTTGAGAACGATTCTGGATTTAAGCTCATTTATTTCCCGCTCCTTTTCTAAAGCTTTAGTCAACTCCTTGTTTGCTTCATGCAAATCCGCAGTTCGCTGTCTTACTTTCTCTTCAAGTTCATTATTTAGTTTTTGAAGTTCCTTCTCTTTGCGATCTTTAAATATGGCAAGTTCAATCACCATATTTAATTCCCGAATATTAAAAGGCTTAATTACATAGGCACTTGGATTGGTCCCAACCACCTTGTTTAAAGTCTCTGCATCGGAACTTGCACTTAAATAAACTACTGGGATATCGTATTTCTCATTTACAATTTCTGTGGTTTTTATCCCATCCAATTCCCCCGCTAAATTGATATCCATCATCACGATATCCACCATATTTTCTTCCAAAATATCAAGTGCTTTTTCACCAGAATCTGCTATTCCGATTATATCGTGATTGTTTTTTTCAAGGGCTTTCTTTAATAATAAAGCGGAAACAGAATCATCTTCTACTATGAGAATTTTTAAACTAAACATTCGGAATGGAGGGCTTTAAAAATATTTTCAAGATCGAAATTACAAATTTTATCATTCTGGCAATGGGATTTCTATTGTGACAACTGTCCCTGCATTTTTTGAGCTTTGAAGAAGAATTTCACCATTGAGGAGAGAAACCAAGTTTTTAGTAATGCTTAAACCAAGGCCAGTACCTTCATATAACCGCTGGTTACCGGTACTCTCTTGTTCAAATGGCTGAAAAGCTTTTCTCAAAAAGTCTTCAGACATACCAACTCCAGAATCTTCGATGGACAAAAGTATATTATTTTTCCTCCTATCAACTGTCAATTTTATTTCACCATCTTCTGTATATTTTAAGGCATTACTTATCAAATTATTTACGATCATTTCCATAAACCGTCTATCTACTTTGCCATAAAATGGGGTTTTAAGGAAAACTTCTTTTAAGGTTAATCCTTTTCTCATGGCAAGATTTTTTAACGGAGTAATTATTGTAGCTAAAAACTCATTGATATCAGTTTCGGTATAAACGACATTCATTTTATTTGCCTCAATTTTGGCAATATCTAAAATAGAAGTGATCGTATTAAGAAGCCTTTCTCCGCTTTTTAGGATAATGTCCAATTGAGAAACCAGCTCAGGATCATCTTGTCTCATCATGATGATATGTTCTGCTCCTCCAATTATCCCATTTAATGGAGTCCGTATTTCATGGCTAATATTAGAAAGCATGCTTGTCTTGTACCTGTTTGCTTGCTCTGCTTTTTCTTTGGCATCTCTTAACTTTTGCTCAATGGCTTTTTTGGAAGAAAAGTCTCTGAAAACACTTAATATTAAATTTCTACCATCAAAATTTTCTTGGATCAAAATGGAGAAAACCTCCATTTCGAGATTTCCGGATTTCCATGGAACTACACTCTCATAAGTAAACCCGGTAGTTTTTCTTTTGAGTACTCGTTTCATAAAGGACTTTAAGTATTTTGTATAATACTCTGAGTAGCTAAATAAATCCACTACCATCGTATTTTCTAATTCAGATATTTCCTTGTTTACAAGTTGAGCAAAACTTGGATTTACCGTCACAATTTTCTCTCCATCCAGTGTTAGCATAAGCCCGTCCTTCGAACTACTCCAGACATTTTTAAATTGAACTTCAGCGATTTGCTTTTCCTTTATTTTTTGGTCAAATGCTGTTTTTAGAACTCCAACTTTTTGTAGTTGTTGGTAAAAAGTGTTGATTAAAATACCCAACCCAATTAAAAACAATACCAAGAGTAAAATAAACCAAGTCTGTAGATAAATAGGTTTTAATATTCTGAATGGTTGAGATATAACTACTTCAGAGAAGTTTTCACCTTCATAAGACGCCTTCAATTCAACCTGATAATCACCATAAGGTAGGTTTGAAAGAAATAGTGATGTCGTTTTGGGATCTTTAATAATTCTCCAATCCTCACTTGGATTTAATCTATAATGCACCCACAAATCTTTAATTTCATTAAATCCAATAGCAGAATAATCAATCTCAAATGAATTTTTCGAATAAGGAATATCATGCTCCTCATCGGAATCTAATTTTATAGAATCGAGAATGATATTATGAAATATGACCCCCGGAGCTCCTCCTACAAAGGATCGTTCTTCAGGAAAAAAGAGAGAGAATCCTTTCAAAGTGCCAATCATAACCCTTCCATTGGAAGCCTCGACTAAAGCCCCTCTGTTTATTTCATTACCTACCAAGCCATTTTTTTCATTATAATGGGTTAGCGTGTTGTTACCCTCTAATAAAAAAACTCCATCGTCTGTACCAACCCATAGCCTATCTTGGCTATCTTTTAAAATTGCATATACAGGTCTATTAATTTCTTGACCTTCGATGTAATAAGGTTTTATCAAGCCATCTTCTAAGATTTTCAAACCAGTCTCCGTTCCAAAAAGAATTCGATTTGGTTCAAGCTCTAAAAAATCATATCCATCTGTAATGAGCATTTGATCATTTTCATGAAATGGTTTTTCATTGGATGTTTGGCCTGCTTTCATTATCATCAATCTTCCATCCGAAAGCTTTCCAGCTTTTCGCATATAGAAGTTATTATTCTGTAGTAAACTTTCTACTGAACTGCTAATATCATTTGAGTAAATACTCGAAGTGCTATTTCCTGTCGTCGCTATATATATATTTCTAGGACCAGTTATTATCATGGAATCCCCTTCCACTTTTACATATGAAATATTTACCCCTGGTGGAGGAGGGAACATATAGATGGTTTCATTTTCGACTATATATTTTCCAACCCCTCCCCAATTTGATGAAAACCAGACAGAGCCTTTACCATCATTTGAAAAATTCACAATCCTTCTATTGGGGTTACCATCTGGGAAAGAATCTCTTAAAATCGTTTTTACTGCAAGCCGAGAATATTTTTGAATGCCATTATTAAATCCAAAAAGGTATTCGCTCTCTTTTAATTTTCCGATTGCTGTCACTTCTTCAGCCATCAAAGTAGTTTGGTTTACCCCATAGTTTTGAAATGCCAGACTCAGGAAGTTCACAAAGCCCCTACTTGTTCCTACCCAGAGAATCCCTTCCCTGTCTATCATAGCTTTATTAATTGAGTAAACATTCAATTCATCACTCAAATCTATCAGCAATGGGAATCTGTATTGTTTTGAGTATTTAAAAAGCTGTGAGTTGAAATGATACAGCACCGCATCCTCATCAAAAAACAAATCATAAAAATCAATTGAAGAATATTCTTGCTTAGAAAAATTCTGATCTAAAATTTCGTCTGGAGAAAAAGGATCTTTTCCCACTGCCAAGTATTCCCTGCCAAGGAAATAGTACAAATCACTTATTTCGTTTTTCTTTACAACAAAAGGTGATGAGGGCAGTTGAATTCCTCCCAGCTCTGCTTGTACAAGTTTCCCATCATTTAAGGTAAATATCCCTTTTTCGAAATAAAGGAATACACTTCCTTTGATTTCACTGATGGAACCTAATTGACCATTTTCCTCATAAACTCGATCAATTAAAACTTTATCATCATTATTATTTTTCCAATGTAAAAATTGATACTTAGTGTCCAGAAAAAACTGCTTGTTTTTACCTTTTCCAAAGGTAAAAAAGTTGATGCCTGAGCTAAACCTATCTCGAAAATCAATTCCAAGGTCTATAAATTCCCAACTATCATAGCCTCCTTTAATCAAACGTGGCAATCCGGTAGAATTATAGAGCCAAATAATCCCCTCATCATCGATATGAACCGAAATCCGGTAATTAAATTCTTTTAAAATAGAGTCTGGTAGTGCAAAAGTCTCTATTCCGTCAGAATAGTAAACACCCATTGGAGTCGAAAACCACATCCTTCCCAAACTATCTTGTTCCATCTGTAGAACATTCTGTACGGGTAGCTCAACACCCTTTGGCTGAGCATTAAATTTAAAATTCTGAGCCTTACCCAAAGTGGTTATACCAAAACAAATGATTAGAGAAAGGAAGAATTTCATTTTATAGGTGTACTTTTGAGGCCTAAGATATAAAAAGTATTTCGTCGTCAAATTACCTAGATAATGTTCTTCATTTCTTTTGTCAGCGACCTGATTCTTTTATTTTTGTGCCAAACTTTAGAAATCGCATCATGAGTGTACTAGTAAATAAAAATTCCAAGGTGATCGTACAAGGGTTCACCGGGTCGGAAGGCTCTTTTCACGCACAGCAAATGATCGAGTACGGAACGAACGTAGTCGGTGGTGTTACTCCAGGTAAAGGCGGGTCCATTCATTTGGATAAACCTGTCTTTAATTCTGTAGAAGAGGCAGTTCAAAAAACTGGAGCTGATACATCCATCATTTTTGTTCCACCAGCTTTTGCAGCAGACGCTATTATGGAAGCTGCTGATGCAGGTATCAAAGTAATCATTGCCATCACGGAAGGTATTCCAGTGGCAGATATGATGAAAGCTAAGCCTTACATCATCGAAAGAGGTGCTACGCTAATCGGCCCTAACTGCCCAGGTGTAATCACACCGGGTGAAGCGAAAGTAGGTATCATGCCAGGCTTTGTCTTCAAAAAAGGAAGAATCGGTATCGTTTCCAAGTCAGGAACTTTGACCTATGAAGCTGCTGACCAAGTTGCAAAAGCTGGTTTAGGCGTTTCTACAGCAATCGGTATCGGTGGTGATCCTATCATCGGAACTTCTACCAAGCAGGCTGTTCAGTTGCTAATGGAAGATCCTGAGACTGATGCAATCGTCATGATCGGTGAAATCGGTGGTAACTATGAAGCTGAAGCTGCCAAGTGGATCCGTGAAACTGGTAACAAAAAGCCAGTGGTTGGTTTTATTGCAGGTCAGACAGCACCTCCGGGAAGAAGAATGGGCCATGCCGGTGCTATTATCGGTGGAGCAGATGATACTGCAGCTGCCAAAATGAGAATTATGAGAGAAAATGGAATCCACGTTGCTGAGTCTCCAGCGGAGATCGGTGCTACTATGGCAAAAGCCTTGGGTGTGGATGCTTAATTGATATAAGATATCGGATTTAAGATATATGATTTTGAAAACCGCTTCGATTGAGTTCGCAGCGGTTTTTTAATGTCCAAAATTTAATTCTATGCTGTAGATATCTAGAAAAGCTTTAAAATTTAAATTCATATTATGTGACGTTTTCCATTTTCAAAATTAAAACTTTCAATCCTTATGAGATTTTTCGCTTCAATTTTCTTGAACACAAAAATGTTTTACCTGATTATTCTTTTTCCTGTTTTAGCTTTTGCTCAAACAGAAATAGAAACTAAAAAAGTGAATTTTGAAAAAGGAAAATCTGAGACAACCATTAAAGGTACTCTCAAAGGTGACCAAATCATTGATTATATTTTGACAGCAAATAAAGATCAGGTCATCAACGTAAAGTTCACTGCAACTAACACAGCAAATTATTTCAATCTAATGTCTCCAGGAGAAGAATATGTAGCTTATTATAATTCATCTATGGATGAAAACTACTATGAGGGCAAACTGGAGAAAAGTGGAGATCAAAAAATCCGCGTTTATTTGATGAGAAGTGCGGCAAGAATAAACGAATCATCTACGTTTACTATAGAAGTATCAATTGCTTCTGGAAATTAAAAACACAACTACACTTGAGCCGTCCTGAATAATTATAGAACGGCTTTTTTTATTCTCTCTTCTGATTTCAGCTTTAAAAATCTACCTTTGCCGCTTCAATTCAGATAATTATGATTTCAGTAGATAATGTAGCGGTCATTCATAGTGGCTCTACGCTCTTTAGTAATGTTTCTTTTGCCATCAATGAAACTGATAAAATAGCCCTGATGGGTAAAAATGGAGCTGGGAAATCCACGCTCTTGAAGATCATTGCTGGCCAAACAAAACCATCTTCCGGATCTGTTTCTGCTCCCAAAGATTTTGTCGTTGCTTATTTACCGCAACACTTGCTTACTTCAGATGATTGCTCAGTGATGGAAGAAACTTCCAAAGCTTTTGCAGGCTATCTAAACATGAAGGCTGAGATTGAGCAGATCAATGAAGAGTTGACCGTCAGAACTGATTATGAATCTGAGGAATATTACAAACTAATTGAGCAAGTTTCTGAATTGAGTGAAAAATTTTATGCTATCGAGGAAGTTAATTATGAGGCAGAAGTAGAAAAAGTACTTTTAGGTTTGGGGTTCGAAAGAGAGGATTTCACGCGATCAACATCAGAATTTTCCGGAGGATGGAGAATGAGAATTGAATTAGCAAAGATCCTTTTACAAAACCCGGATCTGATCCTTCTTGATGAGCCAACCAACCATTTGGATATTGAATCTATCCAATGGCTGGAGGACTTTTTGATGACTAAGGCTAAAGCTGTAGTAGTAATTTCCCATGACAGGGCTTTTGTCGATAATATCACGACACGTACGATAGAGGTTACTATGGGTCGTATATATGATTATAAAGCCAAATACAGTCATTATTTAGAACTAAGAAAAGAAAGGCGAGAGCAACAGCAAAAACATTACGAGGAGCAACAGAGAACTATTGCTGACATCCAAGGCTTCATTGATCGATTTAAAGGGACTTATTCCAAAACTCTCCAGGTGCAATCACGAGTGAAAATGCTTGAGAAAATGGAAATAATTGAAGTGGATGAAGTAGATACCTCAGCTTTGAAATTACGTTTCCCGCCATCTCCTAGATCTGGAAATTATCCAGTGATTGTGGACGAAATGAGTAAAAATTATGGAGATCATGTGGTTTTCAAAAATGCTTCCTTGACTATCGAACGAGGTCAAAAAGTTTCTTTTGTAGGAAAAAACGGAGAAGGAAAATCCACCATGATCAAGGCGATAATGGGTGAGATTGATTTTGATGGAAAATGTGAATTAGGACATAATTCCATGATCGGGTACTTTGCCCAAAATCAGGCTTCACTTTTGGATGAAAGTCTCAGCATTTTTGAAACTATTGATCAAATCGCTGTCGGAGAGATACGGACAAAAGTCAAAGACATCTTGGGAGCTTTCATGTTCAAAGGTGATGATATCAATAAGAGGGTTAAAGTGCTATCCGGTGGTGAAAAAACCCGCTTGGCGATGGTTAAACTGTTGCTGGAACCTGTAAACTTGCTGATTCTCGATGAACCTACCAACCACCTAGATATGAAAACAAAAGACATCATCAAAGATGCTTTAAAGGCTTTTGATGGAACTTTGATTGTTGTCTCTCACGATAGAGACTTTTTGGATGGATTGGTAACCAAAGTTTTTGAATTCGGAAATAAGCGAGTGAAAGAACACTTTGAAGATATCAATGGATTCTTGAGAAATAAGAAAATTGAGAATTTGAAAGAAGTAGAAAGATAAGAGAGATTTCAGATTTCAGATTTCAGATTTCAGATTTCAGACAAGTTGAACTTACTTTAAGTTAATAGGTTTAGTTTTGGGCAAAAAAAAGAAGCAAAAAAGCGGACTCAAAAGAGATCCGCTTTTTTGCATTTATACTTTTCTGAAAGTTTATAATCCAAATACTCTAGGAAGCCATAATGAGATCTCGGGGAAAATCATGATTAATACTAAAGCCAAAATCATGGCAAAAAAGAATGGTAACAAAGGCTTGATTACTTTTTGAATCGTGGTTTGAGCAATTCCAACTCCAATAAATAGCACAGAGCCAACTGGTGGTGTACAGAGACCGATACAAAGATTCAAAACCATCATGATTCCAAAATGAACTGGGTCAATTCCTAAAGAAGTAACAACCGGCAAGAAAATAGGAGTAAAAATCAATACAGCTGGAGTCATATCCATAAAGACCCCTACGAAAAGCAGAAGCACATTAATCATGATCAGAATCACAAATATATTGTCACTCAATGATAAAAGAGAGCTAGAAATACTTTGTGGGATTTCCTCACTTGACATTACCCAAGACATCGCCATTGAAGTAGCAATAAGTAACATCACCACGGCTGTAGTCTCCGCTGATTTAAGAAGAACTGATGGTAGTTCTTTAACTCCTATTTCATTATATACAAGAGTAAGTACCAAACTATAAACCACCGCAATTGCTGAAGCCTCAGTTGCTGTAAAAACACCTCCTATAATCCCTCCAATTACCACCACCAAGAGAAATAGACTTGGAATAGCATGCCAAAAAGTAATTAGTAAATGCTTAAAGGTAGTTGCCTCTCCAGATGGTAGCTTTTTGATTTTCACCATAACAGCAGCGGTAATCATTAATAATAAACCCACCAAAAGACCTGGCAAGTATCCTGCAACAAAAAGTGCTGCAATAGAAACTCCTCCTGAGGCTAAAGAATATACGATCAAGACATTTGATGGTGGAATAATCAATCCTGTTGTAGAGGATGTAATATTCACAGCTGCTCCCAATTCTTTTGGATAACCTTCTTTTTCCATTCTTTTACCCAAAATCCCTCCCATGGAGGAAGCCGCTGCCACTGCAGAACCTGCAATCGCTCCCATCAACATCGCTGCAATAACATTAACATGCAATAAACCTCCGGGAAGTCTTCCTGTAAGCGCTTTTGCAAACTCAATCAATCGATTAGCAATTCCTCCACGGTTCATTAATTCTCCTGCAAGAATAAAAAAGGGAATAGCAAGTAAAGAAAAACTATCAAGGCCTGTCCCCATTCTTTGAGCTACAGTGGTTATAGCCGGCATGCTTGCAACTGTTACCATCAAAGTAAACATACTGGATAGGCC
>NZ_JAHEBC010000370.1 GCF_024642405.1 Algoriphagus sp.
TCTTTTTAATCCTTTTTCTTATTCTGGTTGGTTTAATGCCTTTTGATTAATAGAATTAATACATTTTATTCATGTTTCTTCTCCCTTACATCAAGTGGGAACACGTAGATCAAGGGCGGTATAATTCAAAAGAGACTTACACAAGCTTCATCATATTCTTTTACCATTCTTATTTTTCCATATGCCGTTCAAGTTTTTGATAAAAAAGGCATTCCAATTCTTCAGGAGATCCGGCCCTGGGTACAAAAGCTCTCTCTGAAAAGAAAAGGCTTTTCATTTTTAAATATTAATGAGTACACCTCGAAAAAAAAGACCCACATTCCTGCGAGCCTTTTCAAATTTCTGACTTAAGCTTTCATTCTTTCTAATTTCCTCTCAAGATCTCCATCGGAGGCTGATTGATGATTTTTCTTCCATTCAACCATCCCAATACGATTGTTAAAGAGGTGATAGCTAAGTAAAGGAAAAGCGCTTCAAGCCAAGCTCCTCGGAAAGGAATATTAAACAGAAACTCACTCAACAGCCAAGTTGCCAAGAAGGAGAGAATAATTCCTGAGAGAGAAGCTAAGCTACCAAGAAAGAAGTATTCAAGCGTATTGATCTTACTTACTATTGCCGAACTGGCACCAAGTGTTCGAAGTAAAATACTTTCTCTCATTCTTTGATATTTACTAATGATCAGCGAACTGATCAATACCAAGATTCCGGTTGCAATACTAAAGAAAGCCATGAATTGAATCACAAAGCTGATCTTTCCCAATATTTCCTCTAAGGTAGCCACGATAGTACCTAGATTGATAATGGAAATATTTGGAAATAACCTTACGATTTCAGCTTGTACATCTGCAGCTTCGCGATCAGTTTTTGTTTTGGTAATCAAGACATGGAACTTAGGGGCTTGTTCCAAAACACCAGTTGGAAAAAGTACTAGAAAATTGGTAGAAACCTGATTAAACTTCACATCTCTAAAACTCCCGATAAAAGTTTTTATCGGCCTACCTTGAACATTAAACTCGATTTCATCTCCGATTTTTAATCCATTCCCCTCCGCATAAGATTTAGAGAAGGAAACAAAAATACTATCTCCTCTGGCACCAACAGGAATTAATTCGCCCTCTACTAAAGTTTCTGAGTCAATTAAAGTATCCCGATAGGTTACCCGGAATTCCCGATTATATAGCCCTCTTCTATAATTTTCTTCATCTGGCATTTCTTCATTTTCCAACTTGTCAATACCATTGATTTCATTAAGCTGCATGGTTACGATTGCTACTTCTTGCATGATGGGAAGGTCCCGTGACTCAATCTTACTTCTCACCTCATCAAGCTGGGCAGTTTGAATGTCAAACATCAACATATTGGGTTGATCTTCTTTATCTGCAAATCTAGCCTCCTGAAGCAATTGGTTTTGAAGAAAAAAGAGAGTGCTGATCATGGCAGTTCCTAATCCAATGGTAGCAATGAGCGAAACTGTTTGATTATTTGGTCTGTATAAATTAGCAAGGGATTGTCGTAATGTATACTCGAAGGAAATAGGCAAGAATCTCCTTACTGCCCACATGATAAGTTGCCCTATACCCCATAAAATCCCAAATGCAAAGATCACGAAGCCAGTGAATCCCAATGCCATATCCCATTGATTCAACAAGTAAAAACTGAATCCGAAAATAAAGGCCAAAATCCCTATTATAACCATCCATCGAAGGGGATCTTTGAACATGGTGGAATCTGCAGTCTCTGGTCTTAAGGTTGCCATAGGAGAAACATTCCGGACTTTCAACAAGGGTAGAAGCGCAAAAAGAACTGATACAAATAATCCGGTAATCAGTCCAAAACCCACAGATAACCATGAAATCCCAAAACTCACTTCAACAGGTAAAAAGTCAGAAAATACCGCTGGTAAAATGAATTGTAGTAAAGTGCCCAAGAAGGATCCTAAAATTGCCCCAATCAGACCCATGATGATGATTTCTGCCAAGTAGATTAATAGTACATCCCGGGAAGAAACACCTAAACAGCGAAGAACAGCAACAGAAGCCAGTTTCTCCTTTACAAAAACGTTTACAGCACTAGCTACGCCCACACAACCTAATAAAAGAGCTATGAAAGCAACCAAACTTAAAAAATTAGATAAGTTTTCAAAAGATCTTCCAGTGGAACGCTTCTGATCTTCCACCGTATCAGCATCTACCCGATCGATTTCCCATTGATCTTCAAAGGGCTTGATCAGCTCGTCGACGTTGGTCTCATCTACAAATTTATAGTACCTATTATAATTGACTCTACTACCATATTGAACTAAACCGGTTTCTTCCAAATATTCCATTGGAATATAGACAGCCGGTGCCACTGTGGCAGTAATTCCTGTTTGCCCGGGCACTTGTTGCAGCTCTCCAACCACCGTAAAAAGAACCTCTCCCACTTTGATCTGATCACCAACTTGAGCGTTAAATTGCGCTAAAAGGGCTCTTTCCACCAAAGCTTTTTTTCCACCAGTTCTGAAGTCAGATTCAGCCTCCACCGGAATAGTTTCTAAAATTCCATAAAAAGGAAAAGCTCCTTCTAAAGCTCTGACCTGAGTCAAACGGCTGGCTCCTGTTTTTGGATAAGCCACCATAGAAGCAAAATTGACTTCAGAAGCATCTTGAATCGCTATCGAATCCACAGGTTGGTCACCCAAGGGCTGATTGTTTTCCAAAACCAAATCAGCACCTAGTAATTCTTTTGCTTGATTATCAATGTCTTGGGTCAGGTTTTCACCAAAACTACTGATGGCTACTAAAGCAGCAATTCCTACCACCATGGAGGATACAAAAAGCAAAAGTCTTGAAATGTTTTTACGGAAATCCCGCAAAGCCATTTTAAAAATCCATCCGTAATCAGGCATTTTCTTCCTCCTGTATTTTACCACCTTTGATATGAATAATTCGCTGGGTTTTGGCAGCAAGATCTAAATCGTGGGTCACCAAAATCAATGTAGTCCCTTGTTCCTTATTCAAATCAAAAATTAGTTTCTCTATCATTTCACCGGTTTCGGTATCCAAATTCCCAGTTGGTTCATCTGCAAAAAGTATTTTTGGTTCATTGGCAAATGCCCGGGCAATAGAAACTCTTTGTTGCTCTCCCCCAGAAAGCTGTGTAGGATAATGGGTAGACCTATCACCAAGCCCCACTTTTTCTAACAACTCTTGTGCTTTATTTCTGGCATCCTTTCTTTTTTTTAATTCTAACGGCACCATCACATTTTCTAAAGCAGTCAAAGTTGGCAACAATTGAAAGTTTTGAAATATAAAACCCACATGTTGATTTCTCACAAAAGCTCTTTGGTCTTCAGAAAGTGCCTGTAGATTTTCCCCATTTAAACTAACACTTCCGGTTGTAGCAGAGTCTAGTCCTGCGCACAATCCTAAAAGTGTGGTTTTACCACTTCCAGATGGGCCAACAATTGAGATTGTTTCTCCCGCATCTATGGAGAAATTTACATCATCCAAAACAGTGAGTTTTCTCGAACCGCTTTGATACGTCTTACTTAAATTACTTATTGCTAGAATACTCATGAAAAAGAATAAAGGGGTGAATGATTGAAAGTTCAACGCAATTGAACTCTCTTTGTTAGAAAACGCTTAATTTTAAG
>NZ_JAHEBC010000371.1 GCF_024642405.1 Algoriphagus sp.
CTCAGGGAAAATTATAGATAAGACATCCAATGAGGCACTGTCTTATGTGAATGTATTATTGAAAAAAGCCTCAGATAGCAGCTTTGTAACAGGTGCTATTTCTGATGAAGCAGGACTTTTCACTCTAGTAGATATAACTCCTGGAGACTATGAATTAGAAGCTAGTTTTTTAGGTTTTGAAACTTTAAGACAAGAAATTTTTGTCGGATCAAGTTCAGCTTTTTTAAATCTTGGAGATATTTCTATGACTAGCTCATACCAGGAATTAGGAGCAGTGGAAGTTGTGGGACAAGCTGAGGCGATTAGTAATAAGCTAGATAAGAAAACCTACGATTTGAGTCAAAACATAAGTCAAAGTGGCGGCTCCGTTCTTCAGGCCATGTCGAATCTTCCCGGAGTGACGGTTCAGGAAGGAAAAGTTCAGATCAGAGGAAATGACAGAGTAGCTGTTTTGATCGATGGAAAACAAACTGCTTTGACCGGTTTTGGCAATCAAACAGGACTGGATAATCTCCCGTCCTCTTCAGTGGAAAGAATTGAAATTATCAATAACCCTTCTGCGAAATTTGATGCTAATGGGAATGCAGGAATCATCAATATCATTTTGAAGAAAGAGAAGCAAGAAGGATTTAACGGTACAGTTGGCTTGGCGCTAGGTCTTGGGGCTAATTGGGAGAAAAAAGCCAACCTCCCAGATATTAGGCCCCAGTATAAAAACACCCCAAAAATCAATCCTTCTATCTCTCTCAATTACAGAAAAGAAGATGTGAATTTTTTCATTTCGGCAGATAACCTTTATACCCAAACACTCAATAAAAACGAGTTTGTCACCAGAACTTATGACGATGGAAGTGTCATCAACCAGCAACTTAAAAGAAACAGGAATACAAACTTCCTAACAACTAGAGCAGGAATGGATTGGTCCATCAATCCATCGAATACATTGACTATTTCTGGACTTTTCGGCAGCGAGAAAATCATCGATAGAGGAGATCAACCATTTTTTAATGAAGATTTTTCTGAGCGTTTAAGACTTTGGCAGTTTCTGGAAGATGAGCTAAAAATCACTGCTATGGGTACAGCAGCTTTTCAACATAAGTTTATTGACCCTGGCCATACTCTTTCCGCAGGTCTCAATTATACGTTTCATCGAGAAGATGAACAGTATTTCTTCACCAATACACTTCCCACTTCTATAGGTGAAGATGCTTTCAAATTACTTTCCGATGAAAATGTGGTCGATGTAACTCTTGACTATGTGAAGCCTTTGAAAAATGGACGATTGGAAACTGGATTGAAATTCAGAAGAAGATGGATTCCTACTAATATGCAATTTTTTCCCGGTGAAAATTCTCCCATAGATTCTCTTGCCGGAGGTGCGGCAACCTACAAAGAAACCATCCCTGCGGTTTATGGAAATTATGTTTTTGAATCAAAAAAAATAGAGGCTGAAATTGGAGTTAGACTGGAATATATCAAGTTGAATTATGAAGTAAACCCAAATCATCCAACTTATAAGAGTGATGGATATAATTACTTCCAGCCATTTCCAAACACTAGAATTTCATACAAGGTTAATGAACTGAATAAAATTACAGCTTCCTATAATCGTAGAGTAGATAGGCCAAATGAAGTAGATATCCGAATCTTCCCAAAATACGATGACGCAGAAATTATTAAAGTTGGAAATCCTGCCCTGAAACCGCAATTCACAAATTCTTATGAGTTGGGGTGGAAAACTACCTGGAATACTGGATCACTTTATTCAGCAATTTATCATAGGATGGTTGATGGTACCATTACTAGAATTTCCACTACCTATGGCGACAGCAAATTGATTTATGCTATTTTTCAAAATGCGGGAAAAAGCTACAATACCGGACTTGAAGTTATCTGGGATCAGGATGTAAATGACTGGTATTCCTTTGATCTGAATCTGATAGGTTACCACAATCAGATTGATGCGTTTACTGTGGAGAACCTTTATCCCGAACCTCATATTTTCACCGCTGAAAAGCAGGAAATTTTTTCAGGAAATTTGAAATGGAATTCGAAATTTAAATTCAATGAAAACTTTACCGGGCAGTTAACGGCAATTTACCTCGCTCCGGATGTTATTCCTCAAGGAAAAATAGAGAGTAGGTTTTCCTTAGACTTAGGCTTGAAAAAGGTGATCCAAGATGGAAATGGCGAATTCTTTTTTAATGCAACTGATTTGCTGAATACCATGATCATTAAGAAAACTGTGGATGGAAATGATTTTAGCTACACAAGCGCAGATTATTATGAGACACAAGTTTTCAGAGTTGGATATAGCTATAAATTTTAGAGAATTCTCAATGATTCCATTAAGTATTAGCATGGATTCAGCCTCAAAATCCTGTATATAAACATCCTTTTTTTAAAGGAAAATTGTAAGATTTTCTACCCAACTTCTAACAATGGTTCACGCCCGAGGATAAGAATTTAAAGCCTTAAGGATAAAATTCTCAAAGGTTTTTTAATCTTGTGATTGAAAAGCGAATTTTAAAATCTTGGATTTTGGTTTTTTAATGGAAAATCATCGCAAATTCATTCAGCTTATCAGGATAAATCAAAATTGAAACACCTCTTTTGAGTACGACTAAATTAACAAGACAAATGGGGCTTCTAGCCCTGATTGCCACAGGGGTTTGTTCCATGTTGGGAGCTTCCATCAACGTGGTTCCTTTTATGATCCAGCGGAACGTCCCTGGAATTGGGCCCTACGTATTACCGGCATTCCTTTTTGCTGCCATACCTGCGCTTTTTGCGGCTTTGGCCTATGGGATTTTAGCTTCCGCAATGCCGAGAGCAGGCGGCAGTTACATATATGCCAGTCGAGGTCTCAATCCCTATTTAGGATTTGTGGCCAGCTTTTCGCAATGGTTCGGACTATCGATTGTAATTGGTGTCATCGCCTATATCACCGTTCCTTTTATCCGAGATGTCACTACGAGTTTTGGTTGGGAAAGTATTTCAAATTCATTGGAAGTTGGATGGATAAGAGTCGGAATTGCTTTAGGCCTTATCTGGGGTTTTGTGGCAGTTAACATTCGCGGATTAAAATCCTACGAACGCTTTCTTTTGCCCATGATGTTTTTAATGTTTGCTCTTGGAGGGATTGTAATCATTTCGGGACTTTTTTTCAATTCTTCTGATTTTTTAACTGCACTTCAAGAAAAAGAAGGAAGAACCTTTGAACCTGTCACTGAAATTGCCTTTGATTGGCGCGTTTTTTTGTCAGCAGCGGCATTGTTGTTTTCCAGTTTTATTGGCTTTGATTCCATCGCACAGGCAGGAGGAGAAGCTAAGAACCCAACAAAGAATTTGCCCTTAGCTATCTTGCTTGCCATCGTGGGTGTAGGATGTTTTTACTTTTTGTTTTCTTCCGCAGTATATCATATCGTCCCTTGGAGTTTTGTGGCAGCTGAAGCCATGGAAAAAGACATTACAGCTCCGGGACTCTTAAGCTTCGTGCTACCTTCTGGTTGGGGAATCGCCATATTGGTTGGTGCTGCCATTGCATTAATCAATGATTTACCTGCGATGCTCTTATCCGTTTCGAGACTGATGTTTGCCTGGGCAAAAGATGGTATTTT
>NZ_JAHEBC010000372.1 GCF_024642405.1 Algoriphagus sp.
AAAAACCTGTTTCCTTATGAAGAAAACTTTTTTAAGTTCTTCTTCAGTTGATACTTTTTCTACTTGCAGCATCATATTTCCCCTGATCTTTTTCGGCTTGGTCTTTTTCGTAGGCTTCGATGATTGACTTTACTAATTTATGTCTGATTACATCCTTCCCACTTAAATTCACAACCCCAATACCTTTCACTTCTTTCAAAATCTTCAAAGCTTCGGATAAGCCAGACTTTTGTCTTACAGGTAAATCTACCTGAGTTTGATCTCCGGTGATTATTACTCTTGAATTAGGTCCCATCCGAGTTAGAAACATCTTAATTTGTTCACTGGTCGTATTCTGAGCCTCATCGAGTAAAACAAATGCATCATGAAGCGTGCGTCCTCTCATATAGGCAAGAGGTGCAATCTCAATGACTCTGGTTTCTTGATAAAATTTAAGCTTTTCTGGAGGAACCATGTCTGAAAGGGCATCATAAATGGGCCTCAAATAAGGATCAAGTTTTTCTTGCAAATCACCTGGGAGGAAACCTAAATTTTCACCAGCCTCAACAGCGGGTCTGGTAATAATGATTCTTTTGACTTCCCTGTTTTTAAGCGCTCTCACAGCCAAGGCAACCGCTATGTAAGTCTTACCCGTTCCGGCAGGTCCAAGAGCGAAGACCAAATCATTACTCATGGCTGATTCCACAAGTTTTCTCTGATTAGGTGATTTTGGTTTGATCACCAATCCTTTGTTCCCAAAAACAATAACTTGATCTCGACTTGCCTCCTCAAAAGGAATTCCTTCTACATCGAGATAATCTTTAACATTTTCTGGAGTCAGGTGACCAAAGCGCTCTAAATGATCTAACAACAAATTGAGGACGTCATTGATTCTTAGAATCTCTGGTGCTCCGCCTTTGATTCTGATTTCATTTCCCCTGGAAATAATTTTGCTTTGGGGAAAGGCAAGCGCGATTTGCTTAATATTTTCATTGGCAGTACCTAAAAACTCAGCCAATGGCACATTTTCTAAAGTGATTACTTTTTCTACCAATCTGTTTTCTTTGATTAGATTATCCTTTGGCGAACAAATAAATTTCTATTTTTGTCCACGACTACTCTAACAAAAGTACACAATTTTAATTGACATGCTCCTATGGCATTGGTGACATTCCTCTCAGATTTTGGGGACAAAGATTATTACGTACCTGCAGTAAAAGCCAAAATGCTTGCAGTAAATCCTCAATTGAACATTATAGACATTTCACATTCTATAGACACCTTTGATATTGCACATGCAGCTTTTGTGTTAAGGTCTACTTTTCGTGATTTCCCTAAGGGTACTGTTCATCTAGTGGCTATCAATACAACTGGCGCTATCACTCAGGGCTACATCGGGATTAAGCTCGAAGAACATATTTTCTTAGGCCCTAATAATGGAATTTTGAGTCTATTGGCTGATCATGATCCTGGAATTATGGTTCAATTTGCAGATATCCATTTAAAGGACACTACGTTTCCTGCCAAGGATATTTTGGCACCGATCGCAGCCAAAGTGGCTAGCGGGGCAGCAATCCACGATTTTGGTGGTCCATTAACTAATTTCCGAAAATTAATGGCCAGACAAGCAAAAGCCACAAAAGAGCAAATTCTTGGTCATGTCGCCAGGGTGGATCGATACGGGAATTTGATCACCAATATCCAAAAAGATATTTTTGACAAACTCAATCCGGGGAAATTCACAATAGAATTTGGAAGAGAGATCGTATATGGCTTGAACAAAGGATATGACGAAGTTGAGCCTGGAGATTGTTTTGCCTTTTTCAATAGTATGAATTTATTGGAAATAGGAATCAATCATGGACACGGAGCGGATTTACTTGGATTGAAATATGACAGTGTGGTATTTGTGAATTTTAATATTTGATATGATAATCAGGATAGTGAGGATGACTTTTCAAGCAGATCAAGTAGAAGCATTTCTTGATAATTTTGAAGTTCACAAGAAATCTATCCGGAATTTCCCAGGTTGCCAACATTTAGAACTTTGGAGAGACGAAAATCAAAAAAATATTTTCACGACTTATAGTAAATGGGAAAGTGAAGAACACCTAAATCAATATCGTGATTCTGAGCTATTTAAATCCGTATGGAAGTTCAC
Organism: Algoriphagus sp.; assembly: GCF_024642405.1. Lineage (GTDB taxonomy): Bacteria > Bacteroidota > Bacteroidia > Cytophagales > Cyclobacteriaceae > Algoriphagus. The sequence goes on from NZ_JAHEBC010000372.1 coordinate 2,141, forward strand.
AAAAGCTTTATTTGAGGAGAAACCTATGGCTTTTAGCTCAAAAATTCTTGAGGAAGTGAAAAATTGAGTTTGTAGAAAAAAAATTCTTTACTCATATTTGCATCCCGTTACGAAAGCAACGGACACGAGATTCTGAGAAATCAGGATTTACCAAAAGCCCAGGTGGCGGTCCCGATAACTATCGGGATGGTAGAAGAGAGTCTAAAACACCTTGGATATTACACCTGCCCAGGTGGCGGAATTGGTAGACGCGTTGGTCTCAAACACCAATGCCTTCGGGCGTGCCGGTTCGACTCCGGCCCTGGGTACTTTGATAAAGCTCCTTCTTATTTAGAAGGGGCTTTTTTTTGTTTCTTTATTGCCGGAGGAGAAGTTTATCCCGATGAAGCGAAGTGGACATCGGGAACTCCGGCCCTGGGTACGGAAAACCCCTTCAGAAGTAATTTTGAAGGGGTTTTTGAATTTTTTGGCAAACTATAGGCAAACAATTTCGAGATTCATTGATTCGTCGTGAAATTTAAAAGCCTAACCTATGTTCTAAAAGGATTTTATCTGCTGGGTTACAAATGCCAAGTCCTACATGCCAAATACACATAAATCAAGTTACCGTTTGGTGCAAGCGTATGATACTTCTCCGCTAAAGCCGTCGTAATGATTAAACGCTGTTGGTGGATAAGTTAAGGGGTCTGTATCTTGAAACTCCCATAGATTCAGTCTAAAATTAAGATGATACCTTCCATCTATTTCTTGAACTACTGGTACCCTTGTCCAAGGACAACAAGGCTTGTACCGATCCCCATTATCATATAGTAACCACCACTCAGCGTATAATGAACCATCAGCACGCATTTCAATTACATATTCATAATTGGAAGGGGAACCACCATTAGTGGCTATAACATCCCATGTACCGACTGCAGCCTCACGATAAAGAGCCAAGGAATCGACTTTCTCTGCAATGTTCAGTTGAAAATTTAAGGGGCTTCCATAAAATTGATCACCTTCCTGATCTTTTACTTCAGCTGTTAGATTTACCACAGCATTCTCCTGATTTGGTAAAGTCCATTGGACAGATGCCATGCCTTCATCATTCGTTTTAGAAAATAAGTTATCTAATTGGCCATTTCCTGGGGGTAAGTTCCAAGAAACTTCATAGCCAGCTTTCTTCCACTCATCATAATATGATTTTGCGTTCATCTTCACTTTGACAGTTACCTTTTCGCCTGGCTGATATTCACTTTTGAAACTATTGACATCAACTACTTCTAATTGAGCTGGGATGATATTTCCTCTATATTTCTGTAGATTCTGTTTCAAGTCAACCCAAGTTCCTTCATACAAGGACAATGCGTAACCACCAAATTCTCTAGCTGCATTCAGTGTATTAACGGCTGAATAAATGTTTGCTAGAACATTCGTTTTTGAAGCTATTGCCTTTAGAATCACGGTCTTATTTAAAAGTAATGCACTAAGGCCGCTA
>NZ_JAHEBC010000373.1 GCF_024642405.1 Algoriphagus sp.
GTAATATTTCTATAAATTTTGCAAACCTAACCTTAATGTATGAATTGCCTACTTATGATGCGCTTCTTTTCGAAAACAGTAATGAGGATCAGTACTTCGGAAAAGATGGAGAATATACCCAATCTGTTAACAAGACTTTTAAAGACTTGAAACGATTTTGGGATATTGATTCTAATGAGATTGTTTTGGCTGCAATGCATGGAAATATGCTCCTCGAAAGAGACAGACTTATTAGAACTTATACTGAATTTTTTGGTTTAGACCCTTTAGGAGCAGAAAATTACGCCGATGCTGTGTTGTCATTTCTTGAAACTTTCCCTGAATACAGAAATGGTGAACACCCGAATTTTACTTTAAATGCTCTTGCTGTTGAAAGCTTGAACTTCTTTGGAAATGATCTACCAAGGAAAATAATATTAGGTGATGGTTTTTTGGAAGGTTTTACTGCTTTAGGCTTTGGTGATATTGCTCCTCAAGCAGTTTTAGCCCATGAGTTTGCACATCAAATACAATTTGAATTAAATATATTTGATAGTCCGGTAACAGATCCAGCAGAGGCTTCCAGAAGGACTGAGCTGATGGCAGATGCTTATTCTGCCTATTATCTTTCTCACGCACGTGGAGCTAGCATGCAATGGAAAAGAGTTCAAAAGTTTCTTGAGGTGTTTTTTCTAATTGGTGATTGTGGTTTTGGAGATCCTGGTCATCATGGCACTCCGCTTCAAAGAATGGCAGCAGCTAAATGGGGCTATCAATTGGCTAATAGTGCAAAAAAACAAGGACATATTATGAGTAGTAAAAAGTTTTCGGATCTTTTTGAAGCACAACTGCCTATTATTGTTTCACCCTAAATCAAATATTTACAAGATTTTTAGAGCGTAGTTTATTTCTACGCTTTTTTATTTTAACTATCTTTTTGGGTTATTAATACTCTCATCTTGGATAAAATGATAGGGTCTTTAAATGGACAGATATATTTTTCTTTTATTTCAAAAGAGTAAATAATAAACTTTTAACAAATCCGGTTGAAAATACTTTGTTGTCGCTTTCACAATAGTCCAGCCTTAAATCAAAAGCTATTTCTTTCCTTAAATGTCTTTTGTGCAGTTTTTCTTTAGAAAACCTTTCTTTTCCAATTAAATATTCCTGCCCTAAATCCAAAAAGGATATTCACTTCGTAACTGATGTTGCAACCAATCAAATTGGAAGCAGAACTGAATTAAAATTTTAACTAACCTTACGAAAATGAATTATTTAAAACACTTAATGGGAGGAGTTTTATTACTATTCTCTCTTATTTTCATCAGTTGTGATGACAAAATGGATCCAATTCCTATGCCTATGCCAACGGGGTCTAATGCAACATTCAACTTGTCTTCTGTTTCAAACCCAGGTATTTCAGGAACTGCAGAGTTTATTGAAAATGATGATAATACTACAACCATCAATCTAATGCTTTCTGGAACGCCTAATGGAGAAATGCATCCAGCTCATATTCATTTCAATACTGCAGCTGAAGGTGGTGATATTGCACTAACTCTTGGGACTGTCATGGGTGGAACTGGAATGAGCAGTGTAACTGTAAGTTCCTTGGATGATGGATCTCCTATCTCCTATTCTCAGCTAGTCAATTTTGATGGTTATATCAATGTGCACGCCTCTTCTTCTGACTTAGCAACATTGGTTGCTCAAGGAGATATTGGAGAAAATGCTCTAACTGGAGAATCAAAAACCTATACGCTAGGAACTGTCGCCGTGCAAGGAATTAGCGGTACAGCAACTTTTAGCCAACGCATGAATGATGAAACTTTGGTTAAAATTATGCTAAGTGGAACACCTGATGGAGGAATGCATCCCGGTCATATTCATTTTAACACTGCTGCCGAAGGTGGAGCAATTGCAGCTTCTTTTAATCCAGTTGATGGTTCTACAGGAATGAGTGTTACAAACATTTCTACATTGGATGATGATACGATGATTACTTATGATGAACTATTGGAATTTGATGGATACATAAATATTCACCTTTCTGCCACTGAATTAGGAACTTTGGTTGCCCAAGGCGATATAGGACAAAATGAATTGACCGGGGAAGAAAAAAGCTTTGAATTGGGTGAAAAGGATGTAGATGGGATAAGTGGATTAGCTACATTTAAAAAGCGCATGAATGGAGAAGCATTAGCAGTTCTCGAATTGATGAATACTCCCGCTGATGGGATGCACCCAGCTCATATTCATGCGAATACTGCAATTGAGGGAGGTGGTATTCTATTTACATTTAATCCAGTAAATGGAGCTTCAGGAATGAGTCAAACCAATTTTTCTATGCTTGATGACAATATGATGGTTGGCTATAATGAAATCTTGGATTTTGATGGATACATTAATGTTCACCTTTCTGCACAAGAGCTTGGAACCATAGTCGCCCAAGGAGATATTGGACAAAATGAGTTAACTGGAGAATCAAAGACTTATGTTTTGGCTGAAAAAGATGTTCCAGGAATTAATGGAACAGCTACTTTTAGAGAAAGAGCAAATGGTTCAACTTTGGCAATTTTAGAAGTTCAGAATACGATAGTTGGAAGTACTCATCCTGCTCATATTCACGAAAATACAGCTGCAATGGGCGGAGGTATTCTGTATACTTTTACTCCTGTGAATGGAACCACAGGCATAAGCATGAGTAACATTGTGGCTTTAGATGATATGACTCCAATTTCTTATAATGAATTATTAGAAATCAATGGCTATATCAACGTACACCTTTCTATGGCTGAACTGGGAGTAATTGTTGCGCAAGGTAATATTGGAAGTAATTCGAATTAAGGCCTATAAAATTTAGGATTTGAAAGCCCGGGTTGAAAACCCGGGTTTTTTTGGCTAAAAACATTGATAGTGTTGGCATAAGAATTTTCCAGCTTATAATAATTGAAATACGCTCTTAGCTTTTAATGTATTGGTTAATACCAAAACTTAATAATGATTTTTTTGAAGGATAATGAAGAAGCTTTCAATACAAAATTGAATTCTTTCTAATATTTTCTTTAAACATCGGTGGTATATTCTTTGTTCTTTTAATAGTAATGGTACACAAATACAAAGTTTTTATAGGTTTAATATTTCTTTCAGTTTTAGCGGTTCTTGCCTTTCAATCTGAGACTTCGAATTCTAAAGTCAATAACTCAATAGCTTTCTCCTCCGGGATTAATGATAAAATTAAAAAAGTATTTATTGAAGTGTGGCAACATTATGAATCTCTTCATCACTATGGATTCGAAGTCGTTCAAAGGCGTCTGTCAGGTTCAACGATGCAAGCCCAACCTGTGATCGATTTCAGTCAGGTTTTTGGTACTAAAAGAGGATATAGAATAGATGTAGCGGAGAAAGTGCTGGACTCGGGAGAACTTCATGTTGCTGATTTGCCCGAAGATGTTTTAAGAGGATGGTTTGCACATGAATTAGGACATATGATTGACTATGAAAATCATTCTAATGTTGGAATGATTGCTTATGGAATTCGTTATTCGTTATCAGATGAATATAAGCGGGAACGCGAACATGAAGCAGATAGTATTGCCATCAGATATGGTTTTAAA
>NZ_JAHEBC010000094.1 GCF_024642405.1 Algoriphagus sp.
ACCCAGCGTATAAAAAGTAATTGGGGGATTCAGGTAGTTTTCTATGGTATAATAAATCTCAGCCTGAATCTTTTCTATGTCAATTTCGGGGCTAACCTCCACATCAAAGCAAAAGGCTATTTCTTCAGAATCAATTGGCTGAACACTGATAAAATCCTCGCAAAGGTTTCTATTTTCGTGAAGGACTTTGATACAGTTTTTAATTACTTGATTCGCCTTTGATAATTTATCTAGGTAAGTATCCAAGACAAGCTCTGCGAAATCACTGTCTTGAAGCATTAATTCTATATGACTATCCAGTATTTTTCCTTTTGAAGGATTTTTAGGAATACTTACTCTAAATGGCAAGTCAATAACTTCACCATCTGTCAATTCAATTTTATAGGTATAAGCCCAAAGTATACTTGGGTTTTTATCTAATGTAAAGCCAGTGAATTCATTTGTAAGAATTCTTTTATTTACTTGATTTATACTTGGGAATTCAAATTTTACATGGAATTCTCCCGCTTCCATATTTTGAGCTGGTGAAAAAGGGAAAGCGATATTTTCCAAAACAATATCCCCTGAATTCATATCTCCTAATTCCAAATCAACAGATAGATCCAATAACACAGTATATAATCCTTTCAATAGAAGAGGTTCTTTGGTAGCTGGATATTGGAGAATATCCTCTTCGCAATTTAGGTAGATGGGTACTTCTTGTTTTCCATCTGTGAATAACCAAGCATTATTGATCCCGGGAATATCGTTCAGCAATTTTCTGTAATCGGTGATTGTCAAAGGGGCAGAAGTCAATATTTCTCTGGCTGTAAAAAATGTCTGGCCAGTAGCTTCTGTGAGATGATCCTTAATTTCAAAATTAATTCTGTAGCCTAATTCGGTAATGGCATAGCAAAGAGCTTCCAAAATAGTAATCCCTGGATCGTGGGAGTTGTAATCTGTCCAGATATCGCTTGAAAGGGACTCGATATATTCCAATCCTTCCCTACGCAGTCTCTCATAGTCCAAGGAATGGACTAGAGTGGGGTTTTTGGGTATGGTCGGAGAGGTTTTCATCAGCAGTCACATGTTTGGATTACTTGAATGATATGTCTTGGTGTACTAAGGTTAGATTCATCATAATGTGAAACCAGAACCGATCTGGATGAAGAAGCCACGATTTCCTCCACATCATAATTGTAAAGAGAAACATTTCCTTCATTGTCTCGAATGATATGATTTAGCTTGAAGCAACTTAAAAAATCTACATAAGGCCTTTCTTCAACAAAATTGATAAGGGTTGATTTCGTGATTTTGCCTCCAAAGTTGATTTTTTGGTTATTATCCCAAGCCCAGGGGCATAGAAATTTTTCAATCTCCATGTCTAATAGGTTTCGATAAAATACTTCATCCATATGGTCATGGAAATGGACTTCAAATTCAAGTTGAACCTCTTCAAACTTTGGATTTACCACATGTAGAGTTGAAAAAGGATTTTTTATTTTGTCCAAGAAAAGATCAATATCTGTCAAGGTACCAATCGGGGTATAAGGGGTAAGAGGATTGATATTGGTCTTATTTTTTAGGTCAGGTATACAGATGACAGTGATATTCCCTGGGTAATTTTCACAAAAAACCTGCTCCCCATTTTTTTCATAAAAACCAGTATGGTTTAGACACTTAACTTGATAAATCGAGGGAAATTCCTCCAAAATCAAATGTTCAAAATCCCACATGGTAACAGCCCGATCCTTATGCCTAAGCCGCTCGCTTACCCGCTGGTATTGGTTTTCATCAGACTCTCGTTCTCTTCCCCCAACGGAATCGGCGGGCTGATTAATAGTTTTGATGGCACTATCAGAACGAACTAATTTACTAATAGTCCCCGCTGGTAGAACGCTTCGAAATTCAATGTTTTCAGATTCAACTTGAACTAATTCAGCCAATGCAGCCTGTGCTTTGATATCAATGATTTTGCAGACTGCATCCATATTATCAGAGACAGAAACCCTTAACCAAATTAAATCAGTAGTCAAGGCCGTATGAGATTTTCCCGCTTCTTTAGGAAAGCTTAATGTAACTATGCCGGTCCTAGTTAGATTAATCGTACCATCAATCACTTTGTTGGATTCAAAATCCTGCCATTCTTCCTTGCTATCCAGATAGGACCAATAAACAGTTTCTTCATTTTTTAATGGATTGGAACTTCCTTCGGCGAGAAGAAAAAGGATATTTATGGTAACAGGTAATTCTGATTTTGAAATTCCAATTAATAATTCTCCTTTTTGATCAAACCGTGGAATCAAAGAAAGATTTTCATTTGAAATCGGCTTATAATATCCAAAAGGGGTCAAATGAAAGAAGGTATGTTTGGTATTTAAACCTTCCGTAGGAATGGTTTCTGAGGCTGAATAATCAATAGAAAATGATTCTGAAATCAATTCTTTGGGAACTGGAACAGAATTCCCTGTTACTGTACTCAAACCTTTTATTGCGTTGATATCACTTATATCCTTGATGCCCATCTCTAATGGTCCAATTTCAGCCGTGAGTTCAGAAGGAGGAGGAGTGGATTTAGCAGCCCTCACATTGACTATTGCACTGCCTTGTTGGGAATTTATTTTAACATTGTCCAGCGCTTTGTTTACGTCTGACATGTAACTATCCAAAGAATAGGTGGAGGTATTTAAACGGAACCTCAAGAAACCTTCAAAAGAAGTAGCTTGGAGAAATGTATTAGCTCCAAAATCCATAGTGGAGGTTTTCAATAAATTACCATCTGAATTTTTTTGGACTAAATAGGCTTGGCTATCCTTAGTAATAGGATAAGAATCCCAAGAATTCCCATGAAGATATTGGCAGGTGATTGGGTCGGATATTGGAAAATTTACTTTTAAAGAATCTAATTTTTTCTGGAAAATCTCTTTTGAACCAATGTAAAAACCTGCGTTTAATTTGGGGAAATCACCGAAAGGTTTGAAAGGCTTAGATGCATCTATAGAACCTCCATCACTACTCAGAGCTAAATCTTTAACTCCTATTACGTCTACCGCAAGCTTGATTGAGGCGATGGGGTTATTCATCAAATCCGCATACCACATATTGCTATTCTCCTGGTCAAAATTGGCCATAAGCAGGGGTAAAGCAGTCTTTATGTTTTTCTTATGAGTTTTTTCTAAATATGGTAGAATTGGGGGTTCTTCTACTCCCAGCGAAAATTCAAATACTAGGTTCTTTTGTTTTTCAGTATATTTTGCATCTACATTTTTTATGATCCAATCTTTTTCTCCTGTCAAGTTGATCTCGAAAGGGATGATTTTTTGATACCCTATAATGGAAAACGGAGACTTTGATTTCAGAGGATTGGTAAATTGTACTGTTATAGAAATTGTCCGTTCTCCTTCTTTTAGAAAAAGTAAGTTTGAGGCAATTGCAAAGCCTGCTTCATTGGTGGGTTCGGATTTTTTGTCCCCAAAAGCAAACCAGCTTTTGTCGTCTCCTTCAAACTTTTCTCCTTTGCCATCTGCACTATTCACAACTGGGAAAGCGAGTAGATTTTTATTATGGATTTGAAAGGCTTTTATTTCATTGACAACAGCTTGATTGAAAACAACATCCTCAGAAAGACTATAGCTCATCTCTTTTCCATTGATATCTTTTCCCCCTTTTAAAAGAGTACCTTTTTTAAGTTGATGTTGCTGAATATGCTTTTGTAGTTCAAATGTCAAATGAACTTGATCCGGAATTGGTTTTTTATTTTTAAGCCTTAAAACATCTTTATAGTAAAAATCCAGGTGTCTTTTACTGTAATTATTGAGACTCTCTTGAGCTGCATTGAAGAGTTTAAGAAAAGATAGAAAAAGCCCATAATGAGGTTCATGCTGGGAATATGAATTGAGAGAGTTTTCAAGTAAGTCTTTAGCATCGAAAAGGATCGAAGATAAACCTCCGAGAAAAACTGTTATTTGATTATTAAAGATATTATGATTGATGATATGACTTATTTTTTCACTGGTGGAAGACCCAGGAACGGTAATATTCAATCCTTGCGTGGTAGGTGAAAAAAACTTTAATGAAAGTGGTGAATTTGAATCAATGGTAATAATCGGAGCCGAAGGGTCGGTTTGATTTGAAGTTGAAATCAAGGACAATTGTTCAGTTCGGAAATTTGATAATCTGGAAAAAGGAGTATTTAATTTGGTACTGATTATTGATTGAATATTTTTTTGGTATTCAGGTTCACCACTTAGCAAATGGCACTGCTCATCAATTATTGATGCCAAAGAATAAATCAAATCGAAAAGGAACTTGAATTGTAAGCCTGCTTCTGAATCGTCTTCAGATGTGATAGCAAGCTTGGTTTTTTTGCGAAGAAGTTTGATGTAATCTGAAAGTTGGATGAGGTCTAGGGCTAAAAGAACAGCCAAAACCACCGAAATATCCATTTTCATCAATGGCTCCCAAGTCCCCTTATCTTCATTATTTAAGTCTTTGTATTTGAGATATGAGGAATATTTTTTTGCAAAAAGTATCATATCCGCCATAGACCTATCATCCACTTTGGCAAAAGTGGGAGGGAGCGCGAGTAGCTTTCTAGTCAACCTGTCTACTCCTTCTCGGGTCAATGGGTTTTTGTCATTGCAAGCCATATTTCTTTATTTCAATTCACTGCCCTCAGTTTTGTAAAAGGGAAATACAAAATTGTATCTCGAATTTGTGGTCCTGACTTTATAAGAAATAGTAATAAGAATTCTTCCTTCTAATTCACCGGTATCATTTAAATCTATCCTTTCTACCTCAATCCTTGGTTCATGATACAAAATGGAGGTCTTTATCAAATCTGTTATATATGTTTTGAAGGTGGTAGTTAAAGGTTCAAATACTAACTCATGAAGATCACAGCCGTAATCTGATCGCATCACTCTCTCACCTCTTTTTGTAGAAAGCAGTATTTCAAGGCTGCTTTGGATATCTTTTTCATCGATAAGCATTTTGGTTTTTGCCCCTTCATTATCAAACTCGGGAGGGAAGCTCCAACCTCTACCTAAAAATGATTTGTTTATATTTTCCATTGTATTATCCTCCTATCATTACTGTGGGACAGCCAATTATAATCACACCTCCATGGGAAGTAGAATCTCCCATCCTAGCAGCTGGCATTCCTCCTATCATAACTGACGAAGAACCGGTAATAATTGTATCAGGTGGACCGGCGCACGTTGCTAAATCCCCAAGCCTTGCAGCAGGTAATCCACCGATTAAGACTGTTGGTTCTCCTGCCGGTAAAATAGGACCTCCCACATGAGGAGTCCCCCCAGGAGTCAACATTGGACAGGTATGCATGTCAGAAATTCTAGCTGCTAATGGCATTCTTTTTTAATTTATTTGGACAAGACTTCCTTTAATATTTACCATAGACCCTTCAAGATCTGTTGACCCATTGCTCTTAAGGCTTAGTCCAGCAGATGCCTCTGCACTAATTTTCATATCGGCTTTTATGGCTATCTCTGGGGCTGCGAAACTAATTTTTGTCCCAGCCTTTAGGGTTATTTCCATTGGAGAATCTAAGACTATCCCGCTATCATCCATTGTCATAACATTTCCTGAAGCATCCTCTACCTGAATAATTCCAGCGTTGTCATCCATAGTAAACTTTCTCTCTCCAGGGGTCTCAATGACAATACTTTTATCTCCATCATGAATGGTAATTTTGATTTCAGACCTTGATACATATCCTTTTTTATCGTTCGAATCTTCTGGTTCAATTGGCGACGGTTTGGCACTACTGTGCACCATTCCCAGAATTACAGGATGTGAAGGATCATCATTAATAAATCCAATAATTACTTCATCATCGATTTCAGGTCTGAAAAATGTTCCTCTGTTATCTCCTGCGTCCAAAGTGGCTACTCTGGCAAAAATTCCAGCATCATTAGGATTGACTAGAGGCAGTTTTACTTTAACTCTACCTTCTCCCAAGGGATCCATAATATCAGTCACTATGCCGATGTGTAATCCTTGAATTCTGGAAAATTGTCCTGCTGAGGCACTGATTGATGAGCTATTGAATTTTTCAGTAAAAAAATCTTCTTCCCAACCCAAAGTAGCCTCGGTGACCCAGTTACCTTGTCTTATTTCATGATCAATCGAACTGACAAATGCTTTTCCACTAAATTGTTCACCAATACCTTCTAGAGTAACCCAGTCTCCGGGTTTTATCTCCGAAGTTCCTAAAAAGGAAACCTTGCCTTTTATTTTGGATAAGGATTGCTTTTGTTTTTTGGAATCTGCAAGACTTTGCAAAGCTTCATTCGAAATCTTTCCTGAGGTTCTAATTTCAAATTCTTGCCCGTTTATTTCAGCAATAGTGGACTCTTGAATATTTCCTGGAGAGGCCGACTCTAAACCCGTACCTTCCGCCTCAAGAACAGACTGATTGGCAAAGTCCCAAGAAAAAGCTTTTACTGCTGTTGACTGGGATCGGATGTCTGATTCTGATCTAATAGAAATGATATTTGTCCCATAAGTCAAGGTATGAACTGAATCCATGGATGGATCTGGCTTCATTACCTTAAATTGGCTACCATCAATAAAACAGGCCATTCCATTTGAGTCGATTCTTCCTAAAAGAAAATCCCAATCACTGACATTGGCTTGAAGTAATTGCTCATGAACGCTTCCAAATGATGAAATATCAGTATCTGTAATTCCGTTTTCATTTAAAATTTGCTCTACAACTTCATTATCCATTAAATCATTAAAGTGTCTGCTTCTGGGAGTCACTGTCATTTTTACAGATTCCTGTTTACAGGTGAGCTGAAGGGTTGATCTGTTGGAAGAAACAATATGTGAGTTTGCGATAATGATTCCCCTAAATACAGCTGTATCATCCGTATTGAATCCAAGTTGGATTTCTATACTTTTACCCAAAGCAAATTCTCCACTATTACTAATTTCAAAATCCGAATCAGCTGCTGAACCGTCCGCCATTTTGATTGTGGCATAGGGGATTTTATTCAATTCCAAGTGAACAGCAATTTCAAGGATTTGGATCTGTCCAGAAACTTCCTGATCAGGTATGGCAAATGGGCCATCCCCAATTAGGATTTTCGAAGTGACAAGTTCCCTGTTCTCAGTGGATATCATTTTTTATTTGGCTAATGGAGGGAAATATATCTTAGTTCCGGAATCAATTTTTCTGAAACTGTCTAAGGAATTGAATTCAGCTACTTGGATATAATAGGTGTCCTTTTCGTAAATTTTTTCCGTCATCAAATCCAATCTATCTGATCCACCAAAAATCCGTTCATGCGTAATGTCAGGGCTTTCTTTGTTTTCTAATGCGGCCCTCTCTACATCAGCAATACTTTCTACAAACTGGCATTTTGCGATCGCTCTTATAGGTTTGCCATCTGGAGCAAAAACCTTGTATTCAATATCCATCTGCTTGAGAACTCCTTTAAAAAGAAGCTCTCCCCAATGAATTTTTAAATAATATGGGCGGTGCTTATCAGACTGATAATCAATGATTTTTCGCTTAAAATCCTCAATTTGTTCAGTAACAGTACCGGGCTTTTCAAAAGGATTAGCTATCCCTAAACTTAACACTGACATGTCTTTGACGACCCCAGTTCCATCAAACAAAAAGTCGAAATTGAAATCCCCTGGAAGAATCCTGTTGAATTTCATATTTGCTCCAGAAGTTCCTGGTGCCTGAGTATCATCAAACTCAAACTTGTAGGAAACGCTATAGCTAGCAGGGTTTATCAGGGCATTGAATTTATTCCCCGAAACCTGATCTTGAAATTCTGCATCCCGATAGGCTTGTACGTATAATTTTTCAGCTTTTTGGCTTAATTCTAACATCACCTTTCAAATTTTAACTGGATTGCTCTCAAAACATTTTCAGTGACCTCTTTTACAATTTCTTGTTTGATTTGGTCAAAGTCTGCAGGATTTGATTTCTGGGTACTGGATTCAGTTTTACTATTCCCAATTGCCGCTTTTATCTGAAGTTCTCTTATTTCTATGGGCATATTTCATTTGTTAAATTCCAATACTACCAGAGGCACCAATGCTCCCAGCCATTGAAATAGCAGAATCCAGGCTAATGATGTTAAAGTATTGGTAACTCAGCGTAATGGATTCTATTACTATTGAATTTTGTTCCGCATTAAAACTGGAGACAGACCACTTTTTCGGAATAGCATTTACCACATACCAAGACTGAATAGGGATGTGTTTTTCATTAAGCAAGCTTATGATGACATTTACAGGCTCAAAGACAAAGTTTTCGAATGCATTTTTGCACCACATCAAAATCCCTGAACCTATAAACATCCCCCTTTTCAAAACTAGGTCTGTATATTTTGCTCTGACTGGTAATTCCCAAACGAATCGGTTTTGTCCTCCTTCAATAATAGTTTCCATTTGCATTTCAATATCCAATCCACTGACCTCCTGAAATCTAAAATCATTAGGGGTTTGTGGGAATAATTGGAAAACCACAGAAAAATGAAAACCTACTGGTGGATAAGAAAACATAATTATTCGTTTGCTATGGTAAGACCTTCATGTGCTACTTCCATTGTTTCAATGGCAGTTTCGTTGCCTGTACTATTCAAATCAGTTGATTGAACTTTGATTGGCCACGCATTTTTAACTTTCCAAACGACTACTGGCGCATGGGATTCATCTAATAGAGATATTATTAAATCTCTTCTTTCAATAGTATTTAAAGCCACAGTATTCCACCATAAATAGAATTCATTATCACTTTTGAAAATGCCACGCTTCAGCGTGATATTGGAAAAGCTCTGCATTCCTGGCATTTTGATTTTAGAGTATTCAGGACTTGCCCCATCACGATACTCAATAGGTTCGATGGTCACTTCTAGACCTGTCACTTCAGTAAATCCGATTTTTGTTCCACCCCAATCAACTTGGAAATGGAATTTTGGAAGAGGATAATTAGCCATGATATTTTTGATTTAAAATTTTTAGAAATAATCGTTAAGACTCCTGCATTTTGTGGGAGAATCTTAGGATAATAAATTCTGCTGGTCGAACTGCTGCCATACCGATTTCGACGATTAGCCTTCCTTCCAGGATATCTTGTGCAGTCATTGTTTGACCCAGTCCACATCTTACATAAAAAGCATGCTCGGGTTTAGCTCCAGCCAATGCACCTTGTCTCCAAAGAAGTGTCAGGTAATTCTCAAGCATAGCTCTTAGTTTAACCCAGGTATTCGCATCGTTAGGCTCAAATACGAATTGCATTGTTGCTTTTTTGGAGGACTCTTCTACCATGATGAAAAACCTTCTGACATTGATGTATCTCCATTCATTATCATTTCCTGCCAAGGTTCTTGCTCCCCAAACCAAATATCCTTTGCCTTGGAACATTCGGATTGCGTTGACTGATTTTCCGGAGGTGGGATCTATGTTCATACTGCCTTGTTCAGCTTCGCTGATTTTTGCAGTAAGGTCATAGACAGCATTTAATGATACATTTGCTGGAGCTTTCCATACGCCTCTTGACGCATCTACTTTAGCATATACACCCGCCATTGCCGATGAAGGAGGAAGTGTTGGACTTAACTTTTCCCTGATTTTTGCCAAACAAGCGTTATAAATACCCGTCTCAGTATTGCGTAAAGTGTCAAGGGTCACAGCAGCTTCATCTACTCCTGCTGTATTTATCACTACATCAACATCAGATTCCGCATATTCGAAATCAAAAGTTGTTTTGAGGTAGGGATAATAAACTGCGGCATAATTGAGACTGTCATTTTTAGTAAATGCAGTTCTAAAATCACTTATAGTCGTTGTATTGTTAGTGCCAGGAGTATGAACATCCAATAGGGTAAAACGATCTTGTAAAAGGGCACACTGATCAATAGCAGTTGAAATTAATGTAAAATAATCTCCACTGTTGAGCGTGTTGATAGCATCTGGAAATAAAATAATGGTTGGTTCATCTTCAGCTTCGCAAGCCAATAAGCCATCATCATAATCTGCAGGATCTGGAGTGTCTGAAGTGCTACCAATTGAAATTATATAACAAGGCCCTCCTCCATTGATAAAATACATCCGGAGATTGTAATACATGGTGAATGGCGAGGGATTAGCAATAGTCGCGTCTGCGGCCAGGGTTTCTCTTACTACGGTTAAACTTATTCCTGCCTCATTTTCAGCTTTTCCGAAATAGGTTTCATATTCCTTCAGGGAAAATATTTTGGTGGGTACGTTTTCTAGTGATTCGCCAATTTCATTAATGGCCTTCTGCGTGTATCCGATAAAAGCAGGAATGGCAGTTTCGACTTGGGCCACAGAAGGTGGGAAGAGCGGGATTTCATTAATATAGACTCCCGGTGTCTTGATAGCGGATTCATTGATTTGTGACATTGGAAAGGATTTTTTTTGTTTCTTTTTATATTCAGTTATTTAAATGAATCGTGAACAGATGTTCATTTTCATTACCATTTGCGGTTGTATAAAATAAGTGCTGATTAGTGACGTCAGTATATAGCCTATGCGTACTTGACCCTTCTGTCACTATATCGATTACACCAAAGTGTCCCGATAGATTTTTGATGGTGGTGGTCCAATTTCCTGGGTTCCCAGGATTAAAAACTTTGATAGGTTCTTGCGAAGCCAAAGGACCTAGTGTTGCTCCGGCCAAATTCATCGAATTCGCAGATGCTCTTACATTAATCCTAAAACGATAGATATTTTCTTTCCCATGTGCTAAAGCAACTCCGGTTTTATCTTTTATCGGATCAGACAGGTTAATGAAAAATCTAGCATTGAAATTATTCGGTAAACGGAAAAAAGGAGAATCTTCGTCAGTCCTGATCCTAATAAAACAGATTAAAGTGTCATTTCTCCATAGGTATTGAATACTATGTTTTTTAAATAGAGCGTTCGTAGTCGGATCTGTCTCTATTTTAATATTTGGAGTTAAAAAGCCACCTGTAGATGCAGAAAATGGAAATGCATCATGGGAAAACCTGATGGAAAATAATTTCTCAAACTTGTTGACGATTCTATCCATGGTTAAATTGGCTTATTTCCGAATTGAGATTCGATTGATTTAACCAGAGGGATTTCCATTCCTTCATCTATACTACTGAAATAGGCTAACCTCATTTTATAGACAACAGAAGGAATATATTTCCCTCCCATGATTCCCCATAGCTGATTTAGCTCTTCAAAACTGGTAGAGTAGAGTTCAAAAAGAATTTTATCCAACCCAAAATTTGTAAGCCCAGGAATATGTGTTTCTGTAAAAATTGAATTTGCCTGAAAGAAGGAGATAACTTGTGATATCCTTTGAAGGCCAATATTATATTGTTCTTTATTTGCACCAATAAGAACAAAAACGTTTAAGTAAATTCCCGGATTTCTAGAAACCCCTCTGGGTAGCCCCACAGTGTCATAAATCTGCTTATTTGCTGGGTTGTTTCTTAAGCTACTCTCCTCTTGGATATTGATCACAGAAACTACCACCCTGTCTGTTATATTAGATTCTGCACCTTGTTGAGATGAATCTAATAAAGACAAGTTTCCAAGGATGACTTCAGGCTCAACATTGCCTATTTGGTCATTTACTAATCCTACAACCGCACTTAAAACTTGATCTATCATGCTAGAAAATCTAAGGGCTAAAAATATATATATGACAAAATTCTATCTCAGTTATTACCTTGATAGTGAAGGGGATCTAAGGATTCAAGTTCAGAAATATTTCTTGGATAAAAGTCCTTGAATTCATGGATTTTAAAAACTCAAGGTATTCATGGATATTAGTAAACCAGATTTGCACATATAGCCTCTCTAACCAGACCTGCTGTATTTCTTACTCCCATTTTTTGGATCAAATGCAATCGATGGGTTTCTACAGTACAAGAACTAATGAATAATTTGTTTGCAATTTCATGAGTAGTGTATTCCTCTACGATCAATTGAAGAATCTGCTTTTCTCTTTTTGTTAACTTCTTTTTTGATGAGGAAGTGTTCGATTCGAGCAGGTTTTCCATTAAAATATCGCTCATTTGAGGATCAACAAAAGGCTTTTTTGAGGTTCCCTTATGTATTGCCTCCTTCAGACTTTCAATACAGCAATTGGGTAAAAAATAACCGCTGATTCCCGTTTTCAAAAGAGATTTGATGTTTCGAAGATCTTTAAATTCCCCAAATACAAATACTTTCAAATTAGGTTGTTTTTGGAGAATCTTATGGCATAAATCTAAAACCCATTTGATTTCATTAATTACGTCAATCCAAATATATTGACCGTTCTTAAAAATTGAAGATTTTTGCTTATTTACGTCCTCCCAGCTTATTAAATCGACATTTGCCTCAAAACTATTGATCTCAAGGTATCGCTGTAAACCTTTCGATAGTAAAGTGTTTTTGCTGATAATATGATGACTTTCCATGATTTTAGGGAGTTAAAAATTTTAAATTTTGATAATCGGATTTATCCGGTTTTCTTTTTAGAAAAAATTCAGCTAAAAGCTGCATCTCTTTCTTTTTGGGACTTAGATTAGCTAAGGGATTTATTTTTTTTGATATAATTAACTACCCTACTTTTTAATGAAAAAAAGAATGAAACCTGTGTTGGAATAATCCGCAATTTCCTAAGCTCATTTCCTTGCGGATCAAAGTTCTTGATCCATATTTTTAGCAACCGATATTTATTAGAATTCGGTGGATTGTTGATTTGAATATTCTCTCGGATTAGGTTCTTTTCAATCAAAGAACAAGGATCCGATATCTTTAAAATCATACTCATAAAAAATTGATTTATTGAAAAACAGGAATAAAAAAAAGGGTATGTAAAAATACCCTATATCATACTGAAAGTCAAATATCTACCATTCTAATTTAAAATAAATACTCCTTTCTTTTGAAGCTTATAATGTCTACTAAGTTCTGGAAAATCATTTAATATGGATTGGAACTGTCCTTCCTGATCTATGATTATTTCAGGTTGTTGGTTTTGGAGCATTTGATAAAGCTGGGCTTTTTCTGGCAAATCCCTTTCTTGGTCGAGATAGGTTTTACTTAGTTGATAATTTAAAAATGGACCACCTAATATTGAATTTTGATAATCAGAAATGTTTGGCCCCAAAATCATAATACTTTTACCTTGAAAAGTAGGGTTGATCTGATCAGAAACGAAATATTGTGCATTGTCCACATGGTTTTGCCAATACCACCATGCAAAAGCCGGCAACCCGAAAATTAAAAGATAAAAACTAAGTTTTGGAATAATTCCTCTTCTCACATGAAGAAAGAATTGGGTTATCAAATAAGTGCAACCAGGTATGAAAATAACCAATTGAAATGCAGCTTGTTTTTTGATAAACAGGAATTCTAAGGAAGCAAATACAATCCAAAGGATGATTAGTTGTCGCTGTTTTTGTTGGTTTATGGTGGATCCTTTCAGAACTGCACTTAAGAAATAACCAATTAATGAAAGTATAATAGGGAATGTAGCTATGATCAACCAGCTCCAGTACGATTGATAAGTTGATTTAGCAGAAAGAAGAAT
>NZ_JAHEBC010000374.1 GCF_024642405.1 Algoriphagus sp.
AAATTTCTTAAGCCGGTCCAATTCGACCGGCTTTTTCTTTATAAATATGATTTGGACAAATAATTTGTTTTCTATGAAAAAGTATCTTTTAATCTTATTTCTAGCATCTATTTTTGCTTCGACTTCCTGCCAATCGCCCGAATCCTCAAGCGCTACAAATCCTTCGGCATCAAGCTCAGAAATGGTTGTGCTAGCATCCTGGAATGAAGGCTCTGCAAAACAGGCAATCATAGATTATGTAACTGACGTTACCAATCCAACAAGTGCAAACTTTATCCCAGTGGAAGATCGTATTGCCACATTTGACAATGATGGAAACTTATGGTCTGAGCAGCCAGCTTATTTTCAATTATTCTTTGCCATGGATCGAGTAAAGGCCATGGCTGTAGAACATCCGGAATGGAAAGAGGAACAGCCTTTCAAAGCTGTATTAGAAAATGACATGAAAACTCTCATGACCTTTGGGGAACATGGATTGCTTGAAATAGTGATGGCTACACACTCGGGAATGTCCACAGAAGAATTTGAGCAAATCGTATTGGAATGGTTAGCAAGTTCCAAGCATCCACGTTTCGATAGGCCTTACAATGAATTGATCTATCAACCGATGTTGGAGCTTCTTGATTATTTAAGGGCCAATGATTTTAAAACATTTATTGTATCTGGTGGAGGCGTTGAATTTATGAGACCTTGGGTGGAAAATGCCTATGGAATCCCTACGGATCAGGTAGTAGGTAGTAGCATTGCTACAGAGTTTGAATACAATGATGGAAACCCGATTATCAAGCGGTTGCCAAAAATAGACTTTATTGATGATAAAGAAGGCAAACCTGTAGGAATCAATAAATTCATTGGTAAAAAGCCTGTATTTGCTTCTGGAAACTCTGATGGAGATTTGCAAATGCTCCAATGGACGGATTCTAATAAACACAAATCATTTCAACTTTATCTGCACCATACAGACGCTGATCGAGAGTGGGCTTATGACAAAGATTCTTCTATAGGAAGATTAGATAAAGGCTTGGAGGAAGCCAGCAGTAAAGGTTGGACAGTAATTGATATGAAAAATGACTGGAAAGTGATTTATCCGTTTGAGTTGAATTAAAATATAGTTATGATAATTTTCACGGGGTTTTCCGGTTTATTCCGGATAACCTTTTTTTATTTTATTGAATTTTTTAATTTTTAAAAAAGCTTCTTAAAATGACACCACAAGAATCAATACAAGAACTTAAAAACAGGATGTCAGCGTCCATCATTGGTCAGGAAGATTTGATTGATCGATTGATTTTGGTTTTACTGGCCGATGGAAATATGCTTTTGGAAGGTCTTCCTGGTTTGGCAAAAACCAGAGCGATCAAGACATTGGCAAGCGAGCTCGATTGCGGACTAAGTAGGATTCAGTTTACACCAGATTTACTTCCTTCCGATGTGACGGGTACGGAGATCTACCAGCCTGAACTGGAAGAAAAGTTTCTATTTCAAGAAGGACCTATTTTCAGCAACCTGATTTTGGCAGATGAAATCAACCGTGCTCCAGCGAAGGTTCAGTCCGCTTTATTGGAAGCGATGGAAGAAAGGCAGGTTTCTGTAGCAGGGAAAACTTATAAGATGGAGCCTCTTTTCATGGTAATGGCTACACAAAATCCAGTCGAACAAGAAGGGACTTACCCCCTTCCTGAGGCACAAATGGATAGATTCTTAATGCACGTGGTTATCAGTTACCCAGATGATGCATCAGAATTAGCAATTTTACGATTGAATCGTCAAGAGCAAGCCAAGTCCACCTCTAAAGTTGAAAAAGCTAAACTTTCACCTGAAGTGGTATTCTCAGCCAGAAAAGAAATAGCTCAGGTGAAAATCTCCGAAAATATGGAGAAGTATATCGTGGATATCATCTCGGCAACGCGCTTTCCTAAAAAATACAATGCAGAGCTTGACAGTTGGATAGACTTCGGCGCCAGTCCAAGAGGAAGCATCGCCTTAGATCGGGCATCAAGAACGCATGCGTGGATGAGTGGAAATGACTTTGTTGCTCCTGATAATATCAGAGCTGTGGTTCATGACTGCCTAAGGCATAGATTAATCCTAAGCTATGAAGCTAATGCAGATGGAATAACAGCTGATAAGGTTTTAGATGAAGTCTTAAAAGTAGTAGCTGTAGTCGGGTAGATATCGGACAATTCCAAAATTTCCTTATGTAACTCGTTTACTAATGACCTCTTCGAAAACGTATCCATCACAAGTCTTCACCTCTCTTAAAGAGTTGCTGGGAATGGAACGCATTTCCCAATTCTTTTCCCTGATCGCAAGAAAACAAAAAGTAAAAAGTATACTTGGAGGAAGACATCAATCAAAGCTCAGAGGAAGAGGATTGGATTTTGAAGAAGTGCGACACTACGTCAAAGGTGATGATATCAGGAATATCGATTGGAAAATAACGGCAAGGACAAAGGAAACTCATACCCGGGTTTTTTCTGAGGAAAAAGAAAAGCCAGCTTTGATCGTGGTAGATCAGTCGAAATCCATGTTTTTTGGTTCACAGATACGTACCAAATCTGTGGTAGCAGCAGAGCTTGCTGCCGCGACAGCTTTCAAAGTTTTGAAACAGGGAGATCGAGTAGGAGGAGTAGTCTTTGCAGACAATGGGATTGATATCATTCAGCCCAAACGAGATAGAAGAAATATTCTCCGTTTTCTGGAGAAAGTAGTGAATCGGAATCATGAGCTCGCTGATTCCAACCCTGCGAATATAGACTACTCTCTGAAGGAAGTGGCCATGAAAACGCGGAATATTGTTACTCACGATTATCTGGTAGTATTGATTTCTGACTTTCAGCGGTATTCGCCTGAGGTGACCAGATTCATAAGTCAGATTGCGCAGCACAATGACGTGGTATTAATCAAGGTTTATGATCCCCTAGAGAGAGATATTCCTAAAACCAAATTTGTGGCTGGAGATCAGGACACACAGGTTTCAGTGGATGGTAAAAGCAAAAAAATTAGAGACAATTTCCAATCAGGATTTGATTCCGATTATCAGGCTTTTCAGGCCCAGATGAAAAAGCATCGCATTCCACTTTTTTCTATCAATACGGTTGAGCCTCTTGAGGAGCAATTGAAAGAGGTTTTTAAAGTGAGAAAAAGATGATGCAGGTAGATAGAACACAGGTTGATACTTTGGCACAGCAAGCAGAGATTTCTGTTCCAGTTGACATAGGCTCCATTTATGAGCCTCCTGCAGTTTCCTTTAGTTTTGAAACCATAGGCTGGGCAATCTTGGGAGGGCTTTTTACACTGTGTTTATTGATCCTTGTATTTTTCCTAATCAAGAGATATTTGAACAATCGCTACCGAAGAGAGGCACTTGTGGCTTTGCAGGAAATTGAGTCAAATAGGCAGGCTTTCCCACAAATTTTTGTAATACTTAAGTCTGTTGCAATCCAGGTTTTTGGAAGAGAAAAAGTTGGTAACCTGTATGGAAACGCTTGGTTGATTTTCTTGGACAAAACCGGAAAAGAGGTGGGTTTGTTGAAATATGAACAACAGATCATTGCGCTGATCTATCAGGATACTTTA
>NZ_JAHEBC010000095.1 GCF_024642405.1 Algoriphagus sp.
CGCACCGTATGGACCTATTGTAAAATCAGGGAGTGAGAATATCTTAAAGGATCTAACAGAGGAATTTAAAAATCATTCAAAGAGAAAGAAAGTTTTTCTTTCGCAACTTTCCTTACCTGCAGAACAAGGAGAAACAAATCATTACCCTACTCATTTTTTGCCTTTTGAGTCTGTTGACAAACTTTTTTCTACAGAAAAAAAAGGAATGATTTTCAAATATGTGACTGGTGTAACTGCTTTTCGGGCTATAGATTTATTTCCCAAAGAAGATAATTCATATGAAAAGGTACGAGCTAATTACAAAACTTCGACTCGAAGAGATGTAAATAAATCCGGAAGGATGGGAAATGAATTAAAGTTTGCACAAACAGAAGATGAAATAAAAAAAGCATATGAATTGATCGAGCTAAATGCAGAAAGTCAAGGATACTCTGTTAGAACATGGGATGCATTTGGCAATACCTTAATTCAAATGGTAAATAAAGATCAATGTATTATTCCATGTTGTTTTAATGAGGGTGAGCTCAAAGGCGCCTTAATTATTTTTGATGTTGGAAATAAACTTCATTATATCATGGGGGCTACACTAAGAGAGCAAAAAGATAAAATGGTCGGCCATTACCTTCAGGATCAGGTGATTCAATTAGGCATAAAAAAGGGATATGACTTCTATGATATATCCATGGGAGGGAGCGAAGGAGTTGTAAAATTTAAAGAAGGATTTGGAGGCAATGTCGTAGCTCTTACTGAAACGCGCTATTGGGTTGAAAAACCTCTTCAATTCTTTGCCTTTAGGAAACTATTGCCTTGGGTCCAAAAAAATAAAGCACTGATCGGAAAACTACTGGGCAAAACAAATAACTAATCTGGAATAAGAACAGACTTTTCAATCATAAAACACCTTTTTTTGGCTAAATCACTTAAACTAGCTTGAGATCACAATAATTATTCTGCTGATACTACAAATTAGAGAGATATTTTATGAGGAGGTTACAAATTTAATTTTTAAATTCCTTTAAAATACACACCATTTAACCTTATATCTAAATGAAAAAACTTGTAGCAGAATTTATTGGTACGCTTTGGCTTGTCCTTGGCGGTTGCGGTAGCGCTGTATTAGCAGCAGCATTTCCGGAATTGGGAATTGGATTTGTAGGCGTTGCTTTTGCCTTCGGTCTTACTGTTGTCACTATGGCTTATGCCATTGGTCATATCAGTGGTTGTCATTTAAATCCCGCTGTCTCAATTGGCTTATGGATAGGGGGAAGATTTGATAGCAAAGATTTAGTGCCCTATATTATTTCCCAGGTTTTAGGTGGGTTAGCTGGTGCAGCTATTTTATATAGCATTGCAACTGGCAAGGCTGGAGTAGAGTTGGGAGGGTTTGCATCGAATGGTTTTGGAGAAGCATCCCCTGGAGGCTATTCAATGAGCTCTGCGCTAATTACAGAAATAGTAATGACCTTCTTTTTTCTGATAGTAATTTTAGGTGCCACGCATCCGAAAGCTCCTGCTGGTTTTGGAGGTTTGGCGATAGGCTTAGCTCTTGTGTTAATTCATTTGATTTCAATTCCAGTTACAAATACTTCTGTCAATCCTGCAAGAAGTACGAGCCAAGCCATTTTTGCCGGAGGAATCTACTTACAACAATTATGGTTGTTTTGGGTGGCCCCTATAATTGGAGCAATTTTAGCAGGAATTGTATATAAATTTTTATCTCCTAATGAGTAAATTGGAAAAAATTTAAATATTTGTAGACTATTTTATCTTTTACCTAATTATTAATATTTATGAAGTATCTTAAAATTCTATCCTTGGTAGTGTTCTTTGGACTAGCTGCTACGATGGAAAGTAATGCGCAAGAACTCGGTATTCGTTTTGGTCAGTTTGGCGGTAATAATGTTGCAATAGATGGAGTTTTTGCTATTGGAGAGTTCAGTAGAATCCATGGAGATGTCAGCTTTGGATCGGGAGTTGGAATTGATCTTTTGTGGAACCCAATCTATAGACCAGTAGGAGCTAGTGATTTCAATTGGTATTTAGGGGTAGGTCCATCTTTGTATATTGATGATCCCTTCTCTTTGGGGGTTGCTGGTGAAATCGGAATTGAATATGCCTTTGAAGAAGTTCCGATTGTCATTGGAGCTGATTGGAGACCAACTTTCAGAATTGTGGAAGACACAGACTTCTTTGCAGACGTCTTTGGTCTGAACATTCGATGGAGATTCAGTAAAGTTCAATAATATTTAGAGCAGGCTTTTAGCCTGCTTTTTTTATGCAACTTATAGCTAAAGGAAAATTTATATTAGAAAGATTCTCAGGAAAAGGAGGCTGGACTTATATTAAGCTCTCGGGAGATTTAATCAAATCAAGCAAAGCTTTTGGGATGATGAAAGTTTCTGGCTCAATCGACTCCTACACTTTTGAAGGGAAACATTTAATGCCCATGGGAAATGGGTATGTTTTCCTGCCAGTAGCAAAGCCTATTCGAAAAGCAATCGGAAAAGAAGAGGGAGACGTGGTGGAAATCCAATTTTATAGGGATGAGATACCTGAAAAGCTTCCTCAGGAACTAATTGATTGTTTAAAAGATGATCCTGGAAAGTTTGAATTATTTAATCAGCTACCAAAGATTGAACAGAAAGATTGGATAGAATATATTTATTCTGTTGAAGATGTCGATCTAAAATCCAATAGGATTCTCAAGCTTTTAAAATCCTTAAATTGATCCATTAAAATTCAATAATAATTCCAACTGTTGGAAGTAAAGTTCCCGCAGTATTTTCAATGAATTTCAGTTGATAGCGAGTTGGATCATTTGGATTAACCAAGATATCACCTGAATCGTCTCTTATGGGAACTAATAAAGGCGGTTGCTCCGCTTGGTAATTATATAGGTTTTGAATATCCACATACCAATTTAAGCTCCACTTAGGAAAATAATATTTTTTATCTACCCTAAGATCCAATTGATGGAAAGCGCTTAATCTGAATTCATTTATCTGAGAATAATCAAAAATGGGTTGACCGCGAAGATCCCAATTGCTGATTAATGAGGATTCTTCTACATCATATGGAGTATATGGAGTGCCTCCTAGATACCTCCATCGCATGCCTACTTCCCAGTTTTTGTTAAATCTTTTCCCAGCCGTCAAACTTACAATTACCTTATTGTCCCAGGATGAAGGAATAAATCCTTCGGTATTGGGATTCGTAAATTCACTTCTTACCAGAGTCAAAGACGCTATTCCATAAAAATCATTGAAAAGCCTTTGTTGTGCCAAAAACTCCAAGCCATAAGCTCTTCCATTTGCATTGGAAACAACCTCCTCGTTACCTATTACTCCAAAGTCTGCTCCCAAATTTGCCAATGCTATTCCATTTCTGACTGAGGAAGGATAATTTTTATATTTCTTATAAAAAGCCTCCATCGTAAATCTCCTGTTTTTTTCAGGGACCAAAAATTCTAAGCCTGCAATTAATTGGCTATTCTGAATATATCTTACATCAGAATCTTGATTTACCAATTGACCGGAATTATCACGATAGCCAAGGACGGTATAAGGTGGTTTTTGATAATAAATACCTGCATTTGCAGTGGCAAAAAGATTAGGCTTCAATTGATAGGAGGCGGAAATTCTAGGACTCAATTGATTGAATGGGTTAGAGGCCGTATTACCAAAATCAGAACCGTCCATTCTGATGCCTCCCGAAAGTAATAATCTTTCGTCTTTGGAATATTTGGTTCCGGAAATAAAGGCCCCGTATTCGTTGAAATTAGATGTTGATTCTACATCAATCACTTCGCCTGTATTTGCTAATGCAGACCTATCAAAATTCTTGATATAATACCTTGAATATTCATAACTAACTCCATATTTTATTGAATATCCAGATCCAAATATGCTGTTTTCAGCTCTAAATTTATTTTCGGATTCTTGAGATAAATAACGGTAAAGAAGATTTGACTCTGGGCTTTCTTCATTATTGAAATATTTCTCTGCTTCGTTATTCAGCATATTTCGGCTTAGAACAAACGTCCAGAATCCATTTTCTCTAAATCTTTTTAGTTTTAAACCAGTCGTATAATTCCACTGGCTTTGCACGGGTAAGACATCCAATAAATAAAGACGATTCTCAAGTTCTTCTCCAGTTTCCCCATCAGGAATTTCTTCATTGAGAACAAACTGATCAATTGCTCCAACTCCTAAAAAAGTCAGCTCTGTTTTATCGTTAAGTTTGGTTTTAGTTTTTAATTGAAAATCATTAAATGTCGGTAAAAAAGGTAATCCCAGGACTTTAAACAAGCCTTGCAAATAAGACCTTCTCGCAGAGAGTAAATAAGTTGTATTTTCTCCAATTGGACCTTCATTAGAAAGCGTTAATTCGGATGCTCCTAAAGTCATTTGAGTTTGCATATTCTCCCTATTTCCATCCTTCAATTGAATTTCGAAAATAGAACTTAATGCATCCATTCGATTTGAGGGAAAGCCTCCAGCAATCAAGTCTACATTCTTTATCAAGTTCACGTTTAGAATCCCTACAGGACCTCCTGAAGATCCCTGGGTCGAAAAATGGTTTATTACCGGTACTTCTATTTCATCTACAAAAAATTTATTTTCATTGGGAGCACCACCTCTGATCAATATGTCATTCCTAAAACTCGGAGTGCTTGCTACGCCTGGCAGAGCTTGAATTACAATAGAAATATCTCTGTTTCCACCCGGATACCTTTCTATTTCATTACTATTAAGTTTCCTAACAGAAAGCGGGGTTTCTTCCGATCTTGAAAATTCTGAGCTAACCACTACCTCACTTAATTCTGATGCATCTTCCTGAAGTTCAAAATCAAGTTGGACAGCTTTTGCTAAGTTTACTCTTACTTCAAATTTGGTTTCTGTTTTATAACCCACAAAACTGGCTCTTATATTATAAAGGCCTGCCGGAATATTTCCGATTTCATAAAAACCATCTTCATCTGAAATAGCTCCAAAATCGGTATTTAATACCAGTACATTTGCAAAAGCAACAGGTTGGCCATTATTTGGATTTGTTATTTTTCCTCGAATAATTCCCTGTGAGAAACCTGTCAAAGAAATCAAAATTAGGAGGATTGTAAGTACTCGTTTTTTCATTAGTGTATGGGTTCTAAAACGAAATTAGTTTTAGCTGAAAAAAGTTTAATCTAATTTCCAGTTTTTACATTAAATTTTTCTTTTTCCCTCCATAGTCTCCACCAAGGCGTCCCAGGCGAATCATGATGCTCATAGTGGTAACCAAAAAAATAACAGGAAATAAAAGCCCACAGATGGTTTTTTGATTGCGTTTTTGAGTGGTGAACATTCTCACTTTCGCCTCTGTGCGGTAAATAAGTGCCAAAATAAAAAAGCTGCAAGGTAGAAAGTATTGCAGGCAACATCCAGAAAACTATCAGGTTCTCTACCGGCAAATACAACTTCAAAATATTGAAAGTAATAGCCATTAATAAAATTTGCCAGATACTCAGATATTGTTTAATAAAACTAAAATACCACAAGAAAAAGTTATCAGAATGATGATAATCCGGATCCTTATCTGATGCCACAAATCGGTGATGTTCATGGTGTTTTGGAAACAATTTCCAATAGAAGTTGTATGAAAACAAAAGTGCGGCAAGAACACCAATTCCATTGTTTACAATTTTATTGGATGAAACCAAACCATGCATGGCATCATGGGCTGTAATAAATAAACCTGTATAAAGGTGCATCTGTATGAGTATTCCAAAATATATCAGAGGATTTCTCCAGTTTATTTCGATTCCCAACAAATACACGAGAAAAATAAACCAGATACCAATAATCCCAAAAGCAATCAGTATTCCTTTTGGGTCAATTTTAGATTTTGAAGATGTGAATTTTCCTGCATTCATTTCTGCAAGCACGTTGAGTTCTTTCAAAAAGCCAAGACTTTCTCTCGAACTTGTTCCATCAGCCACATGGGAGTCGAAGTAGCTCCACAAATACCGATTGTTTCATTATCGTTAAACCAATCTGATTCTATCTGTTCTGCATTTGATACAAAAAATGTATTGGGGTTTTTCTCTTTACAGACATTGTATAAAACTTTTCCGTTGGATGATTTAGTTCCGCTTACAAAGATGATTTTATCAAAACGTTCTGCAAATGCTCTCAGCTCTTTATCTCTATTAGATACCTGTCTGCAGATTGTATCATTTGTATTGACAGAAATTCCATTATTTTTTAAAATCTCATTGATTTCATAAAATTTATCCGTGCTTTTTGTAGTCTGACTATAAAGGGTGATATTTTTTGGCAAGGTAGCAAGGTCCAATTCTGATATATCTTGAAAAACTACCGCTTTATTGCTAGTCTGACCTAAAAGCCCTATTACTTCTGCGTGACCATGTTTCCCATAAATATAGATCGTCTCGTCCTTATCAAACGAATTTTTTATTCTGTTTTGCAGCTTCAAAACAACAGGGCAACTTGCATCAATTAAGGTAAGATTATTTTTTATAGCCAACTCGTAGGTAGAAGGAGGCTCTCCATGAGCTCTAATTAAAACTTTTTGATCCTCTAAGGTTTGCAGCTCCTCATGATTGATAATCTTCAAACCTTTTTGGGTTAGTCTATTTACTTCTTCATCATTATGAACGATGTCCCCCAAACAATACAAATATCCTTGTTCATCAAGGATTTCTTCTGCCATTTCAATGGCATAGACGACACCGAAGCAAAAGCCCGAGTGATCATCAATATGTACTTCTAGGTTTTTCATAGCCTTTTAACTTTCAACAGATTGAATTGTTTGGTGGCTTCTAAATTTTTCAAAGAAAGAAACATTCATCAACAATAACGTCATCGAATAAATGGTATCCTCCACTGGAACTGTCCATATTCGAATTCCAAGGTTTTCCGAATTATTATAAATCACTACCGGCTCATCGGTAAGCCCTCCTGTTAATACCCCATTACAAAGAATAAAGGGGATTAAATGGACTAAATATGCAAACAAGAATTTTCCTAAATACTTGTCGTTAAAAACCAGAAAATGGACCATTAATGCAATAGCTCCTATAAAAAAGTTAACTGAAGTGTACCACTTATCCAAATGCATCAATCCAAATCCAATAAGAAGCGGTACCATCACATATACAAAAGGCTTCCCAAAATCTTTCAGAGGATCACCAGGAAAGAAATATATAAGAACCTCATATATGAAGATGCAGGCAAATGGCACGGTAAAGAAAAAGAGCCATTCCTCCAATGGCAGTTCAAACAGATATACACCTAAAATATATCGTGAGTTGAATTCCCAAATACCCATTACAGTAAACCAATGATCCCAGATCAGAAAGAAAGCACCCGTAATAAAAATTGCTGGGAATAATGCCCTCCATTTGGTTGCAAACTTAATTTTTGGCTCAAAAGATCGAACCAAGGGGAATGAAATCGCAAAAATATTAACACCTAAGTATAAATACTTTTCCATCTTATGAGATTCCCAATTTGTTGACAAAATAAGTTCCTATCAAGAGTGAAATTTTCTTGGAATTGGGAATTCTAATTCTCGTCTGGGTAATCGTCTCTGCAGGCAATCCTTTGATCTTATCAAATAGCTTTTGATAATACAGATAAGCAACTTTTACCCCAAGTTTCGCTCCCTCTGGTAATTGCTCAATTCCAATTAATGAATCATCAAAATCCTTTTGGATATCCTCTTCAATATGTTTTTTTATAATCTTATCGAAATGATTGAAGTCAACTCCGGGAAAATATACTCTCCCCCTTTCCTCATAATCACTCTTTATATCTCTTAGAAAATTGACTTTTTGAAAGGCCGCTCCCAATTTACAGGCTGGTCCTTTCAACCTTTCATATTCGGCCTCATCACCTTCGCAAAAAACCTTCAAACACATTAAACCTACCACTTCTGCTGAACCATAAATGTATTCATGATATTTACTATCATCATAGGTTTTGAAGTCAAGATCCATCTCCATACTATGGAGAAAAGCTTCAATCAAATCATGATCAATTTTATACTTATTGACAATTATCTGAAATGCATGCAAAACTGGATTTAGGGAAATACCTGCCTCAATGGATTCAAAGGTGTCTTTTTTAAATCTAGCTAATAATTCCACCTTGTCCTGATCATGAAAAGTATCAACAATTTCATCTGCATACCGCACAAAGCCATAAATAGCATAGATAGGCATATGAAATTTATGATCAAGAGTTTTTATTCCCAAAGTAAAGCTCGTACTGTATCGCTGTGTGATCAGTTTGCTACACTCAAATGTTGTTTGATCAAATAGCTCTCTTGGGTTCATCACGTTTAATATATGGATTATTCACTAATTATTTTCCTTTATTACTTCATTGGCAACTACCTGTCCCGAAATCAAGGATGGAGGTACACCTGGCCCTGGAACTGTTAATTGTCCTGTATAATACAAGTTAGAAACTTTCTTGTTTTTTAAAGAAGGTTTCAAAATTGCAGTTTGTGTTAATGTATTGGCCAAACCATAGGCATTGCCTTTATAAGCATGATAGTCACTTTTAAAATCGCTATGAGCATAGGACCTTTTGAAAATGATATGTGATCTTATTTCCTGGTCAGTTATTTTCTCAAGTCGATCCATGATTATATGAAAATATTTTTCTCTCAATTCCTCAGAATCCTCCAAGTCAGGAGCAAGAGGAATTAGTAAAAACATATTTTCCATCCCTTCTGGTGCAACTGTGCTATCTGTAATCGATGGAACTGAGGCATAAAACAATGGCTTTTCCGGCCATCTGGGGTTTGTATAAATTGCATCGGCGTGGGGGCCAAGTGGTTCATCAAAAAATAAATTATGATGTCGAAGATTTTTTACCCGCTTATTTATCCCTAGGTAAAACAACAGACTTGATGGGGCCATAACTCGCTTATCCCAATAATCTTCTGAATAGTTACTGTATTTTGGATTTATTAAATGTTTATCCACATGATGATAATCTGCCCCTGCAATTACAACATCCGCCTCAATCTTATCACCGGAAATAAGCCTTACTCTTTTAGCTTTTCCATTTTCAATCTCAATTTCTTCAACTTCCGAATTATATAAAAAATTCACTCCCTTTTCTTCTGCAAGGCTAACCATTCCTTTGATGATTTCATGCATTCCTTTTTTTGGATACCAAGTGCCCAAGGCGATATCCGCGTAGTTCATAAGACTATACAAAGCAGGAATATTTTCGGCTGTTTCCCCTAGAAATAAAACAGGAAACTCCATCAATCGGATGATTTTTTCAGATTTAAAAAACTTGCGTACATGCTTTGCCATAGATTGAAAAATATCCATTCGTAGCATATCAGCCAGCAAAGACGGAGAAGTGAACTCGAAAAGTGATCTACTTGGTTTCGTGACCAGATCATGTATACCCACTTGATATTTATAGGCTGCCTGCTCAAGAAATTTATCTAATTGAATAGCAGATCCTGGTTCAATTTTTTCAAGCATTTGCTTGAATTCATCCAAATTAGCCGGAATATCAAGCAGGTCATGTTCGCCATAAATCACGGCATAAGACGGATCAAGTCGAATCAGATCGTAATAATCAGAAGGCTTTTTATCAAAAGCTGCAAAATACTTTTCAAAAACATCCGGCATCCAATACCAACTTGGCCCCATATCAAAAACAAACCCCTGATGATTGAACTTTCTAGCTCTTCCACCCGGGGATTCATTCTTTTCAACTAATGTGACCCTGAAATTTTTTGATGCCAAATGCGTAGCTGCAGAAAGTCCGGCAAAACCCGAACCTATCACTACCGCATGTTTCTGGGACATAGAATCAATTTTTATGCTTGTAAACCATCAAATCTTCTTTGAGCTGCTTACGGGCAATATGAATTCTATTCTTCACAGTTCCAATAGGTATCTGTAATTTTTCAGCAATTTCATGATATTTAAATCCTCTGTAATGCATTAAGAAGGGAGTCTTGAAAACGTCATCTAATTTTTCAATAGATTCATAAATATCATCGATTGCCAAATTTCCGAATACTCCATTCTCAATTTGAATATTGCTGGAATTTATATAGTGAAGGTTATCTGTAGTATCTACGAAAGTCCCTCTTCTCACCATTTTTTGATAATTGGTGATGAAGGTATTTTTCATTATAGTATAAAGCCATGCTTTAAGATTAGTTCCTTCCGCAAATTTATCTCTGTTGGTAAATGCTTTTACCATTGTGTCCTGAAGTAAATCATTTGCATCATCAATGTCTCTCGTCAATTTCATAGCAAATGGTTTCAGAGAACTTGAAAGGTTGTTCAAAGAGTAACTGAATTCTAGAGTCGTCATGGCTAATTGATTTTTGTTTAATCAAACATAGTATTCTTTAAACAGAATTCCAAACTTTTGTTTAAGGTATTTTCTATTTAATTAAACAAAAATAGATAAACGGTAGATTTTAAGCCATTAAAGGACGATTTTAGGCATAAAAAAACATTTCCTAAGAAATGCTTTTGTTTAACTTATTTACGATTTTGATAAACTATTTCTCTATTAAGACCTGCTCCATTTCTTCCAAAACATCTTTAATATCTCTTATGTAGGTAAATTGACGGACATTGGGACCCATAGTCAAATCTTGTCCAACAACTTGATACCCCGAAACGTAAATTTCAGACTTAATAAATTTTTCAGAAAGTAAATCAATATATTCTTGGGCGGTTTTCCCTCCAGGTAAGGTAGTCATCACCGTTAAGATAAAATCTGGTTCTAATAGATTATAAACAACCTCCACGTCTTTAAATGGAGTGCTCTGCCCCAAATAGATAACTTTATGACCTTTGCTCTTGATTAAATAAGTCGCAAAAAGTAAGGATATTTCATGTAGTTCTCCTTCAGGTAAAAACAACAAGAATTTTTTCCCAGTACCACTTGAAATTTGTCCGTCTATCGCTACGATTAACTTTTGACGAACAAGATTAGAAATAAAATGTTCTTGGGCCGGGTTTACAGCTCCTGTCTGCCAAAGCAACCCAATTTTAGAAAGGAAAGGATATATGATATTGAGCATGGTTTGCTCAAATCCGATTTTTATAATATTTGTTGTGAGGATTTTATCAAATCTATCCTCATCCATCTCAATCATACAGATAGTCAACGCATGTACCTGATCGTCATGGGTTAAAGATCTATCGGTAAGATTCATTACCTCTGCTCTTATGGATTCACTCGGCATCGACGCGATCTTGCTTATCTTAAATCCATTATCATATAATAAGGAGATATTAAGAATTAATTTTAAATCATCATCATCGTAATACCTGATGTTGGATTCCGTTCTTTTCGGTTTTAACAAATCATACCTTTGCTCCCAGATACGGAGTGTATGTGCTTTAATTCCCGATAATTGCTCTAAGTCCTTTATTGAATACGTGCTCACTTTTTCTCCTCTTTAAAATATTCCCTAGGTACGACAAACAAACCAAAAGAAACCGCATCGTCTTTTTTATTCGTACGATGATGAGCCTGATGGGCCTTAAAAATGCCTCTCAAAAAAGCATTATTTGGTTTTTGAAACCATTTCATTCTTCTGTGAATCAAAACATCATGAAGAATGAAATACAACATTCCATATAAACTGATTCCTACTCCAAGCCAAAACCGATAATCCAATCTATCAACGCCAAGGAAGATCAAAATCAAAGCGATACTTCCAAAAAGCAATGAAAAAAGGTCATTCAATTCAAACGCATATTTATTCGGTTGATGATGTGTTTTATGAATCATCCAAAGCGGTCCATGCATCAAATACTTATGAATGGCCCATCCAGAGAGTTCCATCAGAGCAAAACCTAAAACGGTGAAACAAATCGCTAGAATCATTTTAAAGACAACTTTAAAGCTTCTTAATTGTTCTAAACTACTTTTTAAAACGTTAGATATCCAACGTGAAGTTTAAAACAGCAAAGAAAAGAATCATAGAAATTAAGAGAAAAGTCGCTAAAGGGTTAAACTTTTCAAAATTTATTTTTCGATACAGCAAATGAATCAAGAATGAAACTCCAAACCATCCCAAATAGTTTTCGAATGGGATGATATCAAATTTCCAATACCACATATCCAACGCAGAGGCGACTGGCTCCATCACATAATCAAAAGCAGTCATAGCAGTAGCCCCCATAAATGCGGCATAATAATCATTTGGAATACTCCTAGAAAAAATCGAGCCAGTTAAGTAAACCAAAATAAACCAATTGACCCCAATGACTAATGGTACTTCCCAAAGTTTCGGGCCTAGTGTTGGTCCATACACGTAATCTCCATAAAGATAGCCTGTATGAATACCGATCAACTCGGAGCCAAAACCAATCCAAAAAGCAAGTGCTCCAAAAATAGGAAATAAGTCTGTCCAGCCTCTATGGAAAAAAAGAACCAAAACGAGTGTTACTAATAATTGGGCGGGAGTTAAGGATTGAAAAAAAGGTCTGTATTCTGGAATCGATAGTCCAATTGCTCCAACAAGATACAAGGCCACCACAATAATTTTTGCGATAAGTAAACGCTTATCCTTGGCTTCGGGTGGAGCTTGGGCAACTTTATGCATAAAATCGAGAGCTTTGCTAAGAGTAAATTCAGTTTTTAGCTTTGGGATTCCTAACTTTGAAAACCAAAATCTGTTTACAAACAAACGAAATTCCAGTCAAAATCCCCCGATATGATACTATACAACATCACATTTACCGTTTCCATCGAAATTGAAGAGGATTTTGTCCAGTGGATGAAAGAGACCCACATCCCGGAAATTTTCGCGACCGGACTTTTTCTAGAACATAAATTTTTCAGACTACTAAACAGTCCAGATGATAACGTGACCAATTTTAGTGTCCAGTTCTACGCTGAAAACACTCAAAAGCTAATCGAATATGAAGGTCGTTTTGCGCATGCACTCCGCTATGAAACGCAGGCAAGGTATGGCGAAAAAGCCTTAGCATTTAGAACTTTACTGGAAACAATCTAGGCCTAACGAAAAAATAATTAATTAACGCATTTTTTAATTCTTTAACATTTGAGGCATTGATTTTTCAACTGAGTCTTTTAGTTTTATAGTTCAAGCTATTTTTATGAAAAGACTTCTTTACGGCTCTGTATTACTTTTGAGCATGATTTCCTGCCAGTCTAATAGGGAATCAGAATCTTCCCAATCGGAAAACCTTCTCGAAAATCTAACCTTTACTATAGATACTTTGGTAGTAAACCCAGGAGAGGAAATAATCAATCTCTCGCAGGGGGTGCGAAACGGTTCATTAGATGAATCCAAAACCTATTTTTATCTATTTGATGAGGTAACCGCCCAGATGAATAAAATCAATCTGGATAAATTGATCCTGGAGGAACAGATTCCCTTCGAAAAAGAGGGGCCAAACGGTGTAGGTGCAAATTACATCTCTAAATCCCGTTATTTACCAGGAGAGGAGTTT
>NZ_JAHEBC010000375.1 GCF_024642405.1 Algoriphagus sp.
AGATTTCTGGATTCCAACACACCCATAATTTGTAATCCTTGAAGTGGCTCCCCTTCAAATGGCAACTTTACCTCTCTGAAAACCTGACGAAAAAGTCTAATGAAGAACTCCCGATTGATCGTAAGAATCTCTTGCCCTGCAAAAATCTCTCGCAATCGCGTTAGCTGTTTAAAGCATTGATAAAGATAAGAACACTGTAAAGGCTCATCCTTCAAACGCTCAGCTAACGCTTCCATGAGTTTAGCCAGATATGAAAAAAGAGATTCGTTTTCCAACTTCTGGAAAATCAATTGATATAGCTCACCGCCTTTATGCAGCTTTTCAGCAGAAACATGAATCTGATTTAAAAGCTGCATTTCTTCCATTAAACCTGCAGCAAACCCTGGATTAACACTTTTAAGATAAATCGAGCTTAACAAGTTCTTCACCGGAGTGTGATAGAACATAAGCTTTCCATCTTCTTCTTTGATGAATCGTTGCATTTCCAATACTGCTTCCAAAAAGGAATAGACGGGGGCATTTTTCACAGGATAGCCCATGGTCACATTAACCTTATCCACTTGCTCAGGCAAAGTGTGTAGTACTGGAAAAAGCATTTGTTCGTCTGGCAAAATCACCACGGTCTCCTCCCAAGCTTCGCCTACAGGAATTTTCTCCAAAATTGAACCTACCAAATTCGCCTGATTGGTCTTCAAAGGTGTTGCATAAGTCTTGATACTTGCTTTTCGATCATCAATCTGTGTTGGAATCTCTTTTGGAAAAGTTGGCCCAAAGATCTTGTCTTTCTGATAGTCGCGGAAAAACAAACCAGCTTCCTGAACTTTATCTTCTAAATAATAAGCATCAATATCCCAGTAAATCTTTGCATCAAAAGCTGTGATATAATGCTTGATCAAGGCTTCTTCAGTTCCAGTGAAAGCATTGAAACCAACAAAATGATGTACTTTCTCAGGACGGGAAATGGAATTCAAAGACTCCGCAACTTTTCTGTACAGCATCCCAGAATAAGCCAAGCCAGAAACTGCCAAAGAAGCCTGAAAACTTGTATAAAGTGGACTGAGTAATTGCCAAAATTTCAGGAACTTCTCCTGATGATCTCTGTCCTGACGCACAAAAGAAGACCAGAATTGTCTGATTAATTCTACTTGACTTTCGTTCAAAAAACTTAAGTCTGATTCCAATTCCTTGATTTCGGACAAATGATGGTAGAGTTTACTCGCATTTGCCATAAACTGATCCACATCATTGAAATCTTTCAGGATCATTTCTCCCCAGAAATAAAAGCGATCAAACGTCTCTGCCTCAGGGTGGAGATCTTGATAAACACGATATAATTCAAATATCAAGGTCAAGTCATCTGCAGGACGATTTCCAGCAAGATCATAGAATATCTCCTCAATAGTCTTTACCTCCGGCATCCAAGTCGGTTCGCTGATCAAACTTCCAAGATGTTGGGTAAAAAATAATCCTGCTCGCCTATTTGGCAAAACCACGGTAAGCTTTTGTAAATCAATACCGCTATTGAGGATATCTTTTGCTGTATTTTTTAAAAAACTATGCATAAACCTCCTCGATAACTCCAGTTTCTAAATAACATAAATAACCCTTGGTCGGCTTCTGAGAGAGTTTTGAAACTAAATCCATATACTCTCTCACTTGGTTGGCATAGCGACTTTGAGCTTCACCAGTTTTGAAATCTACGATCAACGCTTCCTCGTCATTTAAAATAATTCGATCTGGCCGCTTTTGCTTTCCCCCGGGGAGAAGAATTCCTTGCTCAGCCAATAAAATGCCTTTGGTACCAAACCAAGAAGCAAAAAGAGGATCTGTGAATAGATGCTCCAGTTGTCGCCCTACAAGTTGTTTTTCTTCCTCATTTAATCTTCCTTCGAAATAGAAAGATTGTAAATTTTGAAGTGCAGAAGCTTTGTCGGCAGACAATTCCAAGATCTCATGAACGATCAAGCCAAATTTTTGCTTTTTTCGTTGCTCCATTCCTTCTATTGAAAAATCAACTGCATATTTTTTGAGCGTAAGTACCTCAGCCCAATTTTTATAAGCCCAGCGAAGGTCCGGTGATTTCTTAGAATGCAAGGTTTTCTCCCGTTTCTCAGGCCAACGGCCAAACTCAAATACTTTTGACTCTGTATCATAATAAGAAGCCAAACTCAAATCAGATTCTGGATCAGTGTGAGAATGAATCAATTGCTGAAGCTGAATTTCCATATAATTCTGTGACCCAATTTTCTCTTTGTAAGGAATAAAGCCGATAAAGACATCCTCAGCTCTTGTCAGCGCGACATAAAGCATATTCAAACTGTCCAAATAGGCCATAGTAGCCTCTTCTGCATAAGTATCACTGAAATCAGAATCTGCCAAATCTCCATTTAGAGTAAGAGGAATGATAGCGGAAAGTCCTTTTTCCTGGTCTTCAAAAGGTGACCAAACCACATTTCCTTTACCGGTGTCGAAGATTGTCCACTTGAGAAATGGCATCACCACTACTTTAAACTGCAGACCTTTAGACTTGTGAATCGTAAGAATACGCATAGCATTGTGACCTTCTGGAATTTTGACGGTGCGCTTAGTCTGGTTGATTTCCCACCATTCCAAAAATCCACTTAGGTCTGCCCGATTGTTAGAAGTAAAATCATACACAGCTTCTTTAAATCCTGAGATATAAGCTTTTTCCAAGCCTAATTCCATCAAGCCAAGAACTTTGATCAACTCCTCCAGCGCCTCCATCAGTGGCAGTTGAAGCATCAAAATCTCTTTTTCCGCAAATAGCTTAACTTGCTCTTCCAGAAAGGTTGGCATTTTATCCAATGCAAAAAGCTCGTGATCAATGGGTGCATCCATTAACACTGCTAAATAGTACCACATGGTTTTATACTGAACTTTATCAGCTGGATTGTGCAAGTAATTGAATCCAGAAATAAGCGCTTTCACAGAGGCCGCTTTATTTAAAAACATGGACTCATCAGAGAGAACATCAAAGCTATAGGTAGAATCTGGATGCTTCGCAGCATGGCTCATCATTCGGTCCGCTATGGCCTCACCATGCGATTTACTTCTTACCAGAAAAGCGATATCCTCCAGCTGATAGCCATGATCCTGAAGTTCCATTACCAAATCAGGTAGTTTTTCCAGAACGATTTCGTCGAATTTAGAATCCTCTTCTTCATCTTTCGGATCGATGAACTCCAGTTTTACTTTTCCTTTAAACTCAGATTTGGCCTTTTTGGGAGAAATCTCCTGAAAG
Organism: Algoriphagus sp.; assembly: GCF_024642405.1. Classification (GTDB taxonomy): domain Bacteria; phylum Bacteroidota; class Bacteroidia; order Cytophagales; family Cyclobacteriaceae; genus Algoriphagus. The sequence goes on from NZ_JAHEBC010000375.1 coordinate 3,263, forward strand.
GAATCAGAATAAGCCTTCGACAGAATCTGTGGATCTTCAACTCCATAACTATCACTTAAAACTTGCTCCATTGCCTTCGGCAAAGCCTTAAACAATGCATTGTTGAAATTGATGATATTGGGAAGACTTCGAAAATTCGTGTCCAGATTCTCTAATTGAATACTGTCTTTCCCTATTTCATCCTCGACCTGCGAAAGCAATAATTTCATTTCACCACCACGCCATCTATAGATGGATTGCTTGACATCTCCTACAAGCAAGTTGGTTTGGCCTTGACCAAGTGAATTTTCTAGTAATGGTTTGAAACTAT
>NZ_JAHEBC010000376.1 GCF_024642405.1 Algoriphagus sp.
CCGAGTTTATACTGGTGGTCAAGCACTATTTTCCGCTACAGAACCTTGGAAACTATTAGATCGAGTAGAAGAGCCTTTTATTCAGCCAACACTTGCTTTTGAGAAATCTGGTCAATACCCAGAAGGAACGACTTTTCTAGAGGGATTAGTTTTTTTTGAAGGTAAATGGCTACTTTATTATGGTACTGCAGACAGCATGGTGGCGGTAGTTTCCTGGTCAGTGAATAAATGATTTTAAGAAAATCTTAAGTATTTATTGAAGGAGGTAATAAAAAAATCTAAGACCTTAGTCTTTTTAAATTTAATATGGCATCAATCAGTATTATTATTCCCGTTTACAATGAAGAGGAAGGAATTTCTGCTATAATAGAATCTTTTCGGCCTTATTTTAAAAAAACCAAACTTGATGCACATTTACTTTTTGTGAACGATGGATCTAGGGATGGTAGCCTCGTAGAAATTGAGAAAGTTTGTCAAAATGAACTGAATTGTCATTTTATTTCCTTTGAGAAAAATGCAGGTTTAAGTGCTGCCATAAAGGCTGGATTTGATTATTCTAAGACTGATTGGGTGGGATATATTGATGCTGACCTTCAAACAAGCCCTTCTGATTTTTTATTGTATGAGCCTTATTTGGATGAATTTGATTTAATTACAGGCAAGCGTGTAAATAGAAAAGATAGTTTTGTGAAGAACATGTCTTCCTCTTTTGCCAACTGGTTTAGAGATAGTTTGCTACATGATGGAGTTTCGGATTCAGGTTGTCCCTTAAAGATTATTAAAAGAGATTTAGCAGTTTCTTTACCATTTTTCAAAGGGATGCATCGTTTTATTCCAGCTTTGATCTTAATGCAAGGAGGGAAGGTAAAAGAAATTCCCGTAGCTCACTTCCCTAGAAAGACAGGGAAAAGCAAATTTAATCTTTGGAATCGACTGCTATCGCCATTTCTAGATACTTTGGCAGTAAGATGGATGATGAAAAGAAAAATCTCTTACAGGATTGAGATTACTGATCAAAAAAAACATAATCCAAAAGTCAATGAGTAGTTGGTGGCTACTAGGCGTAGGGTTTTTAGCACAAGGTTTATTTTCTGCTAGGTTTCTTATACAGCTTATCAAATCAGAGAAAGCAGGTGAAGTTCTTTCTCCGGTAATTTTCTGGCAACTTAGTTTAATAGCCTCTTTTCTTTTGATGATTTACGGTACTTTTCGAGAAGATGCCGTGATTGTGGGTGGTCAGGTGATTGGTTACTATATCTACATAAGAAATCTTCAGATTCAGAATTCCTGGAAAAAATTTGGCCTTTTTCTGAGAGTTTTGTTTTTGGTTTTACCCTTTGTTTTTTTCATTTATTTGATCTTTTTCAATCATTTAGATTTGGATCGTTTATTTGACAATCCTGAGATTAGTAGTTTAATGCTTACTTGGGGAGGATTAGGTCAAGTTGTTTTTACGACAAGATTTGTTGTCCAATGGTTTCAATCTGAAAAAACCAAAAACTCGCACTTCCCCATGGCATTCTGGTATATCAGTATGGTGGGTGCAGTTATGATTGCAACCTACGCGATTTTCCGAAATGATGCAGTTTTATTTATTGGTCAGGCCTTTGGGATATTGGTCTACGGTCGTAATATCATGATTCATTTTGGTCCTAGAAATACACAAAGAGTCAGTGTAATAGAAAGGATCAAAGAATATAGATTGGGACTGCTGTTGATTTTGACAGCAATGGTACTCTTTTTCAACTTGAATGCTTGGTCAGTTACGGAATCAAGTGAAGCCCGATATGCGGAGATCGGTAAAGAAATGCTTGAATCTGGGGATTGGATTCATCCTCAGTTGATGGGTATATACCATTATCACAAGCCTCCCATGACTTATTGGATAACTGCTACTTCCTATAAAATCTTTGGAGTAAGTCCTTTTGCAGCACGTTTTTTCTTACAAATTTCAATTTTGTTGGAGATTTTTCTTGTTTATTTAATTGGCAAATTGCTAGTCAAGGATAAGAAAAAAGCTTTTTTGGCTGCAATGCTTTATGCGTCATTTCCTACTGTAATTATATCTGGCCGGGCTTTGACAACGGACGCTTTTTTGACCACATTTATTCTGGCAGGAATCTTTTTTTGGATTTGGTATGAAACGAATTCTAAGCCTTGGGTTTTGCTTTTAGCTTATGTTTTCTTAGGCTTAGGCTTTCTGACCAAAGGCCCCGTCGACCTCATTGTACCTTTGGTTCTTTTAGCCTCTCAAAAAATTCATCGAAAAAGAATTCCTGGTTCAGTTACCCTTCATTTGATTGGCTGGATCTTGATGCTATCAATTGGATTAAGTTGGTTTGTGAAATTGTACACAGAGGATCCAAGATTCTTTGATTATTTTGTTTTCAAACATACCGTAGACCGATTTGCGACAGATACTTTTGGCAGATCTCAACCTTTCTGGTTTTATCCGGTACTTCTAATTTTGACTGCTTTTCCATGGGTTTTGATTTTCTTGGCTAAAAGTAAGTCTATCTGGAAAAGTCATAAATCCTTACCAAAATTCTTTTGGGTTTGGTTAATAGTGCCAGTGATTTTCTTTTCCTTGAGCCATTCTAAATTAGTTCTTTACATCCTGCCCGTTTACTCTGGATTGGCGCTTGGTGCAGTTGTTATTTGGGGGAAATTAAAGAAACAAGAGCAGAAACTATGGGAGAGGATTCAATTGGGGATCCATATTTTTTTACTGATAGCCTTACTTCTTTCCCCCTTGATTGATGAAAGAATTGCATTGAACTACAAGTTTTACTTCTTGGCCATCATAATCGGGTCAGTTCTGGTTGCTTTCCAATTCACAGGAATGAGGAGGGCGGATAGAGCGATAGTTTCAGCTTGGATTTTCACAATGGGAATTACAGGTCTTTCCACTTATTTCTTTAGCCAGAATCCAGGGTTGACCAATGACCCTCGAAGAGTGGTTTCATGGATAGGAGAAAATACTCCTACCGAAAGCCGCCTTATTATCTATGATAAAAGACTTCCTTCTGTTCTTTTCCTATCAGACCGGAATGTTATGTCTATTTATGATGGGGATGAAAGCTTAAACCGGGAAACGCAATTTCAAAAAGATGATCAATGGAAGTCATTTTTAATTAATTTGAAGAAGGATCCTAACTGGATAAATGATCCGAAAAACCAAGCTGGAATTTGGTTAGCTAGAAAAAATAAAGAAATGCCTGAACTTCCTTCTAGTAAAAGTTGGGAAGTATTGAAGGAACTGGATGGCTGGAAAATTTTAAAAATAATCCAAAATCAATAAGCTATGCGAATCCTAGTAGTTGAAGATGAACAGGGAATATCCAATTTTTTAAAACAAGGATTGGAAGAAGAAGCATATGCGGTTGACGTTGCGGAGAATGGGAGAAGAGGTTTAGAATTAGCACTTTCCGGGAATTATGAACTGCTACTGTTAGACTGGATGCTTCCAGGCATGAGTGGAATCGAGATAATGAGGCAATTCCGAAAAGAATTTCCAACTACCCCAATCATTTTCTTGACTGCGAAAGATACAGTTGATGAGACGATT
>NZ_JAHEBC010000377.1 GCF_024642405.1 Algoriphagus sp.
TTGATTTTGGCTTGGGATTTTAGAATATCCAACTTGGCATCATTAATTCCGATTTTGGCATTGAGCAAAGAGCGTTGCGCTTCGCGCAAATCCAGCGAACTGGCTAGCCCCCTGTCAAATCTATCCTGAGTTCGGGTGAAATTATCGGTGAAGGTAACTAGATCATTTTCTTGCCGGATCAATTTAGACTTTAAAATCAGCAGCTGACCTTGCTCTTTCACAGCTTCTTTGATAAGTTCGTCCGCTAATAATGTGGCTTGAGTCTGATAGTTTTCAATAGCAATCTTAGCGTTTTTTATGCCGCGATTTACCCTAGCTCCATCAAAAATCAAAAAGTTCAGCGAAAAACCAGCCGAGTAGCCAAGAGTTTCCAGTTTAGCTAATTGTTGAGCATCGTTTTCTTGGCGGTAATAACCATAATCTGCAAAAGCATTGAGCTGAGGATATTTGGCAGATTCACTCAACTTTAGCTGATTGTTTGAAACAGAAACAAGCGATTCGTTAATTTTCAGCTGAGGATTTTGCTCGATTACCATTGCTTTCAATTCACTGTTTTCCATCAAAGGCGGATCTTGAAAATCGTAGGTAACCAAATATTCTGTCTCTGGCTCAATTCCCATTAGAAAGTTTAATTCCTTCATCAGATTATTTTTCAAGACCAAGACATCATCAAGCGCATTCAACTCTTGATTGATATCTGTCTGGGCAGCTAGCGCCAAAGCTCCTGTGACTTGTCCAAATTCGATCTGATTCTCTATTCGGCGTAATTGCTCCTTGCTAATTTCCACGTTTTCCATAAGCAATTCTTCTCTACTTTGAAGCTTTGCGATATCGTAATACAATCCCGAGACAGCAAATATTAACTCATTTAAAAGAGCTTCCTGCTCGAATCTAGCGATTGTCTGTTCTTCCTCTAGAATCTGATAACTGTATTTTCCTTGAAATCCTCCAAACAATAAATAGTCCGCCCGCACTCCAGCAGAAAGCGTTGTGGATTGGACACCGTCTGCTTCAATAGTAACCAAGGGAGGATTTTCTTGAAAGGTCCGGATATCAATATTAGCTTGATTTTGACCAAACTTGCCATCAGCTGCAAAACCAATTGTTGGCATCTGTCCAGAATTGCCTCTGAAGAGATTATTTTCTGATATCTCTACCAAGTTTCGTTGGATTTTCAGCTGTTTATTATTTGCGATGGTCAGGTCAATAGCATCTGGTAAGGTCAACAAATCACCTGAAAGTGGAAATTGGGCTTGAGCCTTCAAGACAAATGACTGAACCAGAATTACGAGTACTAGTATCTTTTTCATCTGTAAATAATTTGATTTTTAGCGGTCAGATAGCCTGTCCCGATTTTTCTTCGGGAGAATCTTGCTTGGCTTGTGATCATGCCAATCTGTGTCGCTTCTGATATGCTCGATTTCATGTTTAATTAGGCAAGTTCATTTTTAATTTCTTTCAGCACTACATCGAGATCTTCGGGTTTTTTCTCTGAATTTTTATATCTAATTCGATGCAACTTTACTTTCAACTGGTTGATCAAAAGCAAAATAGATGGAAGAAAAGTAAGTGATAACACCAAACCAAAGATCAACCCATAGGCAATAGCGATTGCAGTTGGCTTGATGAATTGGGCACTTACCGAGTTGCTCAGGAGTAATGGAGCCAAGCCAAAGACAGTGGTGATGGTAGTCAAGACAATCGGTCTAAACCTCGAAATTGCCGAGTCAATTAAGGCATCCTTAATCCTCATTCCCTTTAATAAATTGTCGTTGTACGTTGAAACCAGTACCAATCCATTGTTGATCAAAATTCCCCAGAGAGCGATCATACCCAAGAATGAGAAAATACTTACCGGAATCCCATGGATAAATGTACCCCATGCAATCCCGATAAAAGCAAAAGGAAGCATTGCGAGGATAGCCAGGGTCTTGCCGATGGATCTATAGTTCAACAGCAAAATCACAATGATCAAAAGGAAAAGTAGCGTCGTCGGACCTTGGCTCGAGGCTTGAGTTTTGCCAGAAAGTCGTGCTTCTCCTTCTAACGTATATCGAATAGCTGGGAATTTCTTTTGAATATCAGCCAGGACGCCCGCTTCAGTATCTGCTAAAATTGCCGGTACAGAAACCATTAAATCAGCAATATCTGCCTCCACTCTCAGTTCTCGTACACCGGATTGATGATTGATTTCTGTTACATTGGTTTTGTATTCAAAATCCGCCAATTCATTGATTGGATAGGAAGCACCATTTGGTAAGGAAAGTCTTATGTTCTCCAAATCCTGTATTGACTGACGATCTTTAACATCATATCGTACCCAGATTTTCACTTCCTCATCATCCCGCTGCAAGCTTTGCACCTGCAATCCAAAGAAACCTTTTCGGATCTGATCGAATACTTGTGCTTCTGAAAAACCCAGAAGTCTGGCATTATCTTTCAACCTCATCTCCAACTCTGGCATTCCCTGTTTGTCTGTATCGGTAATGTCTTTTAGGTCTTTTCTGGTTTCCAAATAATCCCGCAGCATGGTCTTGGCTTCACGAAGATCCTCGGTATTTCTTCCTATTAGCGCGATGGAAACAGGTTTTCCAAAAGCTGATAGGCTCTTATAGGCCAAATTGCGAGCTTCCGGAATCGGACCTACCTTATCTCGGATTTTTCCTGCAACCACATACGAAAGGATATTTCTGGTATCTCCTTCCAGCATGTAAATATTAAGAAAGCCTTCGTTGGATTTTGGACCTACCACTTTTTCCACAAAACGAACAACTTGAAGTCCGTCACTTCTCTCGGAAGAATATTCGTCATTCACTTCCCATACTTTAGCTTCAATCAGATCCAACTTTTCTTTAACAATCCGTTCGTCAGTGCCTAGGGGAAGCTCGATCTGTGCAGTAACCATATCCTGGTCGATATTTGGGAAAAAGGTACTTTTGATCAGGCCTGAACCTAAAGCCATCACCGTCAAAACCATGATACCTATCACCACGAGTACCGGAATAATCGGGAGCTTCATACTTCCACGAATCACTTTAGCATAAAAGAAATCCCGAAACCTAAGAAGGGAATTATTGGTGATTTGGGTTAATTTCCAAGGCTTATCATCTCTTCGCAAAGCTTTGGATCGAGCAATGTGCACAGGCAGAAAGAATAAACTTTCCAGTAAAGCAATAAATAAAGTGGCACAAACCACAAAGGCAACGTCGGAGAAATAATCCCCCAGTTGTCCATCGAAAAAGAAGAATATACTGAATGCACATGCCGTCGTAATCAAGGAGGATACAATTGCAGGGATCACTTCAATGGTTCCTTCGATGGCGGCTTGTAGCGGAGTGAGCCCTTTCATGAATTTCTCGTAGATATTCTCAGCAACTACCACCCCATCATCCACGATCACTCCCAGCACAATAATCGTCCCGAAAAGTGACACTTGATTAATCGTCAGATCATAGAAATAGCTCAGGGTAAACATTCCCAGAAGTGCAACCGGAATTTTGAACGCAACCCAAAATGCGATTCTTGGATCTAGAAATAAGCCTAATACGATCAAAACAAGC
>NZ_JAHEBC010000378.1 GCF_024642405.1 Algoriphagus sp.
TTAGAGTTTTGAATCAATTACTTCACAAATAAAATACCGATTCCAGCCTCTTGAACCATTTTGTTAAAAGCAGGAATTTCTGTTTTCAACAACCTGTTTCCTTCTGCTTCAAGGACTTTCCATTCTTCCTCAAGTTCAGCTCTTCTTTCTCTCGAACCTTGATTGATTTTTGGAATAGAGCTATCCGATTGGTTGATTACATACATATAGTTTGCAGTGAATTTATTTGGGAAATTTTCAACATCATCATATGCTTTAGATTTACGCTGTATCATTGATTCGTCCCAAGCTTTTAGTGCTTTCAGTAATTTTTCTCCTTCAGAATTAATTGTAGCATACGTTTCATTTTCCTTAATTTTTTCCAAGAAACTTGAAAGTTGCTTTTGATATTCCATTTCAGTATTCACCATATTATGCATTTTAGTGAGTTCCTGCTCCATACCTAGCATGAATTCATGGTATTCCTGATATTGGTTTTCTGAAATTTCGTAAAGTGGGTTTTTCGTAATTTTACCTGTTGCTTCAGAGGATCCTAAATCTGAAAGTATTGAAATTTTATACGTTCCGGGAATAGCAGTGTGTCCGCCATAACCCGCTTCTATATATGCTCCATCTATTCCAGGCATAGTAGGATAACTCAAATTCCATACAAATCTATTGATTCCTTTCTTTGTGGTAAGTGTTGGCTCTGGTGATGGGCCTCCTGCATAAGACTTAAAGTCTTCATCCTTTTTAGATGAAAAAGTACGCACCAATTCACCTTTGGAATCGTGGATTTCTAAGGTCAATTCTGTAGAATCCGTGGCATTTTCAGGAAGGTGATAATAAATAACCATTCCACTTGCTGGATTGACTCCACTAAAAGGATCTGTCCCATCAAAATCGTCAATGTTTCCATTCATTCTGCTGTACCAATTCCCCAGAATCACTTCATCAGGAGAATAAACTAGTGATTTCTCTACTTTTGGTTGAGCTGCCCTAACCAAATTCAAATCATCCAAAATCCAAAATGATCTTCCTGCGGTTGCCACAATTAAGTCTCCATGTGCTTGAATTAAGTCCGTAATAGGTGCGACTGGCAGGTTTAATTGAAAAATCTCCCAACTAGCTCCTCCATTTCTTGAAAGATACATACCTGTTTCTGTACCAGCATAAAGCAGATCTTTAACTTTGGTATCTTCTCTTACAACTCGGGTAAATGCGCCGTATGGAATATTTGAACTAATATTGGTCCAAGTCTTTCCATAATTGGTGGTTTTGTAAAGACCTGGTGTTTTATCATCAAATTTATATCTAGTCGTTGCGATGTAGGCAGTAGCCGGATCATGAGGGGAAACTTCAATTGCGTTTATTAAGCATTCCTCCAACACCTTCGGAGTTACATTTTCCCAGTTTTCTCCGCCATCTTTTGTTAAATGGACAAAGCCATCATCGGAGCCTGTCCATATGTAACCTGCCTCATGGGGGGATTCTTTGACATAAGCCAAAGTGCCATAGTTTTCTGCTCCCACTGCTTCATTGGTATATGGGCCTCCACCATTTCCTTGCTTTTCGTCGATATTTCTGGTCAGATCCGGAGAGATAACTTCCCAGCTTGTTCCCATATCTTTGGTTTTTAATAAATACTGCGCACCATGGTAAAAAGTATTTTCCTCATGCTGCGACCAGATGATTGGGGCATTCCAATTAAAAAGATACTTCATGTCTCTAGCTTCTCTTCCAAGATATTGGATGGGCTCGATCATAATGTTCGTGCTTGCATTGGATTTCATATCAAGAACTTCAATCGTTCCTAAATAGCTTCCCCCTAAAACATATCGAGGATCATCTGGATCAAATGCTAAAAAAGCACTTTCGCCCCCAGCAGAATAATTCCAATTTTCAGTTGTGATGCTTCCTCTACCTAATGCAATGCTGTTAATGACCACTGATGTATTGTCTTGCTGTCCACCATATATTCGATAGGGGAATTGATTGTCAACATTCACCCGGTAAAATTGTGCAGTTGGCATATTCTCTTGGGTAGACCATGTTTTTGCTCCATTGAAAGAGATAGCTGCTCCTCCGTCATCTGCAAGAACCATGTTTTTGGAATTTTTAGGATTGATCCAGAGATCATGGTAATCGCCATGGGCACTAGGTAAATTCTCCCAAGTTTTTCCACCATCAATAGATCGAAGTGCCGGTGCACTCATTACATAGACTGTGTGCTCGTCATTTGGATCTGCGAAAACTTCAATGTAATACCATGCTCTTTGAACTAGACGATTATCTCCACTGACCATAGACCAACTTTCACCTGCATCATTGGAAACAAATAGCCCTCCTTTATCTTTATTTGTGTCTGACTCGATCAGAGCATAGACTTTATTTGAGTTTGCTCGGGAAACTGAAATAGCCATTTTACCTTTTTCCTCAGGAAGACCTTTATGGATTTTTTGCCATGTCTTTCCAGCATCAACTGATTTATAAAGACCGCTGCCTGGGCCTCCGCTTATTACCTTCCATGGTACTCTTTGATGCTCCCACATGGCAGCATATAATATTTCAGGATAATTCATATCCATAGATAATTCAACAGCTCCTGTTTTGTCATCCACGAATAAAACTAGTTCCCAAGACTCTCCACCATCAGTAGATTTGTAAATTCCTCGTTCTGGATTCGGTGCATGTAAGGCCCCCTGAGCAGCTACATACAGAATATCTGGATTTGTAGGATGAATTTGAATTCTTGAAATATGTTGGGTTTTTTCAAGTCCTAATTTCACCCAAGTTTTACCTGCATCTGTGGATTTGTAGACTCCATCACCATGTGAAGTCATGACACCTCTTGGTGCATGCTCTCCCATACCTACATAAACTATATTAGGGTTGCTTTCCGATACCGCTATTGCTCCGACAGAAGATGTTGTGAAATAACCATCAGAAATATTTTCCCAATATTGACCGGCATCTGAAGTTTTCCAGACTCCACCTCCAGTATTTCCCATATAATAGGTAAGAGGATCATTCACTACCCCTGTTGCCGTGACAGAGCGGCCACCTCTGAATGGGCCAATGTTTCGGTACTTAATAGGTAGGTCGATTTTCTGCATTTCTTGAGCGAAAGAGAAAAATCCTGCAAAAATCAAGACAATAGTAAAGAAGGATTTCATGCTTGGTTGGATGGTTGAAAGACCAAAATACTTAAAAAGTATCATTTCAACTAGCTGTTAATCCCATCAAAAAAAATCAGTATAGCTTTTGGCTATACTGATTAAAATAGTCCGTTAATTTTATTTCACTAATTATTTCCTCTTGAACTAGAACTGCTTCTTTTTACTGTAGATGAAGTGGATGATTTTTTTGAAGAACTTGTTCTGCTACTTACTTTAGGAGCACTTCTAGTTGTGGATTGAGATTGGTTTGACCCTGAAGATCTTACAGTAGGGCTAGACTTTCTGCTTTGCGTAGGTTGAGATACTCTTCCTTTGTTAGTATTTCCGGTTGATTGTCTAACCGTTGGTTGTGTTCTTGATCCATTATTTTGAGGTCTGGCTTGTTGGGTTC
>NZ_JAHEBC010000379.1 GCF_024642405.1 Algoriphagus sp.
GTGTGACTCCTGAGCATATCATGTTAGGACCCAGATCAACAGATCTTTTAGAAAAAGTGGCCATTACCAGATTCCAAAATGGAGGTAATATTATTGCTGCTGATCCATCTTACATGTCGCTAATCAATACCGCCAAAGCAATGGGTGGTTCTTGGAAAGCAATTCCCTTAACCTCAGACTATGCACATGATTTGCCCGCAATGGAAAGTGCTATCGACGGAGAAACAAAGCTCATCTACGTATGCAACCCTAATAATCCTACTGGATCAATTACAAATGCCGAAGAATTGAAGAAATTCTGCATTAGTGCCTCTGAAAAAACTCCAATTTTTGTTGACGAAGCTTATTTGGAGTTTTTAGAAAATCCCAAATCCCAAAGCATGGTTGGATTGGTTGCAGATGGAAAAGATGTCATTGTTGCAAGAACATTTAGCAAAATCCATGGTATGGCCGGGTTAAGAATTGGGTATATCGTGGCTACGCCTGAAAGAATAGAAAGTATAACCAGTATGGTAAGAAGTACCATGGGATTATGTTCTACCTCATTAAAAGGTGCAATTGCCAGCATGAAGCAGACTCAATTTATGGGAGAATGTAGAGGGTATAATTCTGAGTGTAGAGAATTTACAAAAAATGCTATTGCCTCTCTTGGTTATGATATTATTCCATCCTATACCAGCTTTATGATTTTCCCAATTGAAATGGATGGAAAAGAGTTCTTAAAATCAATGTACGATTCTGGGGTGGGAATTAGAGTATTTGATATTTATGACAAACCATGGTGTAGAGTAAGTATGGGCACTAAGACAGAAATGGAAATTTTTGTGGAGACATTTAAGAAAGTAACAGCTTAAGATTTTAGAATATGTCCTTAGCCTTACAAAAGACATGCTCATTGCTATTACTCATTTTGATCGGCATTTTGCTGAAAAAGAGATTAATAAAAGATGAACATAAAAAAGGCCTTAAAACTATTATTCTTGATTTGGCATTGCCTGCAATGATTTTCGTTGCCTTATTAAAAATTGAAGTGGATACTGAATTGATGTTTCTTCCACTATTGATTTTGATTTGGAACGGCATAATGTTTTTAACGAGTAAAGTGATGTTGCCTTTACTAGGATTCCGGAAAGATAGTTCTGAAACTAGGACTTGGCTATTGATGATTCCATCATTAGCTCCAGGATTATCCTGTTTCCCTTTTCTAATGGAGTATTTAGGAGATGGTGCTTTGGCATGGGGAGCTTTGGCAGATATCGGGAATAAAATCTATGTTTTGATTTTTTCTTATCTGTTGGCCATGAGTTGGTATTACAAACATTTAAAAATGGGACCAAGATCGAATGGACAAAAAGTTAAGGAGTTGTTTTTATCGATGTTAAAAGAGCCTATAAATTTAGTAATTATAGCTGCTCTTGTATTATTATCACTTGGTTTAAGTTTGCAGAATCTCCCAGGTTTTATTGGTGAATCAGTTTTAATGCTCAAAGATATCATGACTCCTTTGGTCCTCTTATTTATTGGTGTTTCTGTAATTCTTAAGTGGGATCAAATTCAAACAATTGCTTCTGTATTAATATTAAGAGCTGGATTCAGTTTAGTGCTCAGTGCTGGATTTGTTTCGCTATTTGAATTGCCCAGTGATGCTGCTATTCTATTGGCCGTGGTTTTTCCTTTATCAGCTTGCTCATTCTGGCCATTTGCACATATGTCTGCAATTCGTCAATTGGAACGAGACAAGGGTATTGACACTGAAAAAGGAACATTCGATTTAAACTTAGGCATTAATATTTTGGCAGTTTCCCTTCCTTTAAGTACTGCTTTGATTTTAGGTGTATTTAGTTCTGGAACTTATTTCACAGTGCCTAGCCATTTGTTTATGGTAGGTGGTGTGATGATTTCACTTCCGATAATCCCCAAAATCATTTCATGGTTTAGAAACCTGGAAATAGATATTCCTTTTATCGATGAAAAAAAATTAAAAGACAGTTCTGCTGAAAGCAGATAAATTAAATGGGTTTGATTATTGATTAAAATGCAAAAAACCTGAGATTGTTGTCTCAGGTTTTTTTTAAATTATTTTGATTCCTAGAAATCTGTACTTTTTCCGTCTAGTTTCAATTCTTTAATCCAAATATTCCGGTAGTATACGTCATGACCTTCTGCTTGAAGTTTTAATCCACCCGGAGTATCGGTAATTCCTTTTCCTCCATCATTTCCACCATCTATTCCGGAGTTTGGCCCTCCCCAAACTTGTTGAATTGGTTGATCTTCATGAATTTTTACTCCATTGAAATATATTGTTACTCTGGCTTTGTCAGTTAAAACTCCATCTTCGAATCTTGCTGCCTTGAAAACTATATCATAAGCATTCCATTTACCTGTTCCATTGTATGCATCTGATGTAGGGATTTGTTCATTAATAATTGCTGCCATCCCGTGATTGGTATTATCTCCATCCAAAATTTGGATTTCGTAACGGTTCTGTAAATAAACACCACTGTTTCCTCCTGGTTCTTTGACAAAGAATTCTACGTGAGCTCGAAAATCTCTATATTCTTTTTTTGTGACAATATCTGCGGCACCATATTTCCCACCTGCTCCGGCAGGGTCATTACTACTAATAACTGGACCTCCATCTATCGGATCGGTTGCCGAGGGCCATTTTATTGGCATGGAACTAGAAAATCTTGGTCCTTCCCAATACTTCCAATTTTTGTTGAGCATTTTTTCAGTTCCGTCCAACATTAATTTGGCACCTTTAATAGGTTCGACTCCAACTCCAGTTTGAGAATATCCTGGAATAGAAAATGCAATGAGAATAAGAATTATTAAAGGTGATTTTTGGAAAGAAAATTTTGAATTTGATTTTGAAAACATAGATTTTGGGCTTTTAATTTTAAAATAATCGTAAAAACTACGGTGGTTGTGAAAATTAGCTATTTTTAATCATTCAATTTTTCTTAATCAAAATTTTAAATCAGATTAATTTATCTATCTGAAAAAAGATCGACTGATTTTTAATGTAAATTAATAAGCAAAATTTTCCAATATGAAATGGCAAGGAAAAAGACAAAGTAGTAATATAGATGATAGGAGGGGAAAAAGTGGGCCTGGTATGGGAGGAGGAGGTTTTAATCCACTATTAATTGGTCCTTTGTTAAAAATTCTTTTTTCAAAAACCGGTTTAATAATTATCGGGATTTTGGTAGTATTTTCTGTTGTTACTGGGACAAATCCATTGTCTCTGATCGGAGGAATGATGGGAGGAGGAGGCCAAGGTTTTACAACTGAATCTAATTATCAACCTACGGCTGAAGAGGATAGACTTGTTGAATTTAGTGCAACGATCTTAGCCGATACCGAGGATGTTTGGAACCAGGAACTTGAGAATTACAGGAATCCAACTTTGGTTTTTTTTACAAATTCAGTTGCTTCTGCTTGTGGAAATGCATCCGCGTCCACGGGGCCATTCTACTGTCCTGCTGATGAGAAATTGTATTTAGATATCAGTTTTTTTGAAGATATGGAGCGTAAGTTA
>NZ_JAHEBC010000096.1 GCF_024642405.1 Algoriphagus sp.
AGGAATTGAAACCACACTTACCTTAAACAATGATTTAACCTATACTATAATCACCAATTATTTGGGAAGGAACGATGCCTTGGAAGAAACTTTTAACGGTACTTTCAGATGGGATGAAACAGGCTCAAAAGTAATTCTTGAAGGAGTAAAATTTGCACCAAAGCAATTCAAAGTAGGAGAGAATCGTATCTGGCAACTTGATCAAAATGGTGAAATGATAGAAGGTGATTTGGCTGATCATTATATTCTGACAAAAAAACCTTAACTATTTAAATCGTATTATTTTTCCATGGGATCTGGAGGTCATTTCTACAGGAATAGAATCCGTTATTTCATTATAAAGTAACTCCACCAATTTTTGCTTTAAATAACTTCTATTTAAAATGATACTGACCTCCCTAGTTGGGGGAACGCCTGCAAAAGGCCTAATTCTAGATTTTTCTTCTTCAGAAAGGTCAAAAGTGGCCAGCTCTGGTAGCAATGTCACACCTTTGTATTTATTCACCATATTTTTTAAGCCTTCTAAGGAACCGCTTTCATAGTGAAAATTACTAGGTCCACTCAAACTCTGATCGCAAAGGTTAATGACTTGGTCCCGAAAACAATGTCCTTGTCGAAGAATCCAAAGATCTTCTTGCTTTACCATTTCGGGTTCAAATGAATTTTCTTTCAGCAAAGGGTGATCCTTAGATAGATAAGCATAAAATTTTTCGTAAAACATGGGCTTTTCGACTATCCCATTTTCAAGAAGAGGAGTGACCGCAATTCCAAGATCTAGTTCATCATTTTTCAGCTTTTTGATTATCTCCTCAGTTACCATTTCCTGCACCTCCATTTTAACTTTAGGATACTTATCCAGAAAGTTTCTAATAAATAAATGCAGCAAGTATGGCGCTAAAGTTGGAATTATTCCAAGTTTAATCACACCGGAAATATCTCCTTTCAAATGGGCAACCAGTTCCAATATTCCCTTGCTTTCAGAAACCACTTTTTTTGCTTGTGAGATAATTTGAACACCAATTTCGGTAGGAATCACAGGCATCTTGCTTCTGTCAAAAAGAATGACTCCCAGGTCTCTTTCCAATTTACTTAGTTGTGCACTAAGAGTTGGTTGTGTCACAAAACAACTTTCTGCTGCATGTCCAAAATGTCGATGTTTGTCAACTGCGATTAAATATTCAAGCTGTTGAATTGTCATAGAATAGTCTTAAGAACAATAAAGTATTATTTTTTTAGAATAGTTTCTTTTCAAAGTAAAGTAGATCTTCTAACCTCTGATCAAATTCTATAAAGAAAATTTCTCTATCCTTCAGAAAAACAGTAATTTATTTCCGCTTTATATCAATTAACAATTATAAACCCTAAAATTAATTCCAATGAGTAAATCCTCTTTTTCCAGAAGAAAATTTCTGGGTACTTCCCTTCTTAGCACTATTGGACTAAGCAGCCTTCCAGCTTTTTCTTATGCAAAATCAAGTTTTCCCTTAAAACCTGAATCGGGTAAAGTAAGGCTAGGCTTTATTGGAGTTGGTAGACAAGCGATGGGACTACTCAATAATATGATGAGGAATCCAGCGGTCGATGTAGTAGCAGGCGCAGATGTTTATGAAATCAAACTTCAACGGTTTAAGGAACGAGTAGCTAAAAACTATACCGATAATGAACGTGAAGCGAAAGAAGTAACTCTATATTCTGACTATAAAAAGCTATTGGCTAACCCGGATGTCGATGCAGTGGTAATTGCTACTCCAGATCATTGGCATGCAATGATGGCTATTGATGCTTGTCATGCAGGTAAGGATATTTACTTGGAAAAACCTCTAACTTTTACCATTAAAGAAGGTCAAGAATTAGTAAAAGCAGTACGTGCAAACAGCATTATTCTCGCTGTAGGAAGTATGCAGAGATCAGGAGCCAATTTTCAGCATGCCGTTCGTATGGTTCAAAAAGGAAATCTTGGTAAAATCTCCGAAGTTCTTGTGAATGTTGGAACACCTCCACACCCAAAACCATATGACTTGCCTAAACAGGAAATCCCTGTTGGTTTAGATTGGAAAACCTGGAACGGGCCATTACCAGATATTCATTACAATGAAGAATTAAACCCACCTATCACTCTGAATCCTGAACAAAATGAGAAAGTATGGGGAGCTTGGAGATGGTATGAGGAAACAGGAGGAGGATTAATGACCGATTGGGGGGCTCATATGATCGATATTGCCCAATGGGGAATTGGTATGGACAGGAACGGCCCTGTAGAAATAATCCCGGGAACAGACTCAAGCCCACTAACTTACTTCTATCCAAATGGTATAAAAATTCATATTACCCCGTTTGATGAAGGAAGACAAGGCGTGAAATTCTTTGGGGAGAATGGTTGGATTAAGGTTTCCAGAGGCCAATATGATACGAATGTTGCCAGTTGCGAAAGAACGTTTTCTAATGAAGAAACCGGGTTTGGAGCACACCACATTGACTTTATAGATTCAGTTTTGAAGAGAAAGGATCCCGTAGTACCCGTAGAAATTGGCCATAGTACTTGTACCGCATGTACTCTAGGTAATATCGCTCATAAATTAGGTAGACCATTAAAATGGAATCCCGAAACCCAGGAATTTATAGACGACTTTGAAGCAAATACCCATAAACATTACGTCTATCAGCATGGATATAAATTAGGCTAATTATTCAATCTATTCTCAAAATTCATTTTCATGAAATCTAAGGTAAAAATCATCCTTATCGCGGAAATTTTATTGCTTTTGGCATTTCTTTTTTCCAGATGTTCGAGTACAAGTACAGGAGAAAATGAACTTTCTGAAACAGAAAATATAGAATCAAATTTTGTGGCAGACCCACAATATCTTGAGGAACAGCCTATCTCTAAATTGGCAATTGGTGAGAAAGCACCTGATTTCAACTTGCCTGGAATTGATGGAGAATTTCATAAGCTATCTGATTATGATGACTCAGATGTTTTGGTAATAAACTTTACATGCAACCATTGTCCAACCGCTCAGGCATATGAAGATCGGTTTATTCAGGCAGTGGAAAATTATAAAGGAAAAAGTGTGGCTTTCGTAGCTATTTCTGCAAATAGTCCAGTCGGAATTTTGCCAGAGGAACTTGGTTATACTGACCTTAGCGATACTTATGAAGAAATGAAAATTCGTGCCAAAGACAAGTCTTATAATTTCCCTTACCTATATGACGGAGACAAGCATGAATTTTCATTAGCCTATGGTCCAGTGGCCACACCACATGTCTTTGTTTTTGATAAGGAAAGGAAGCTTACATATTCAGGTAGAATTGACGCATCAGAAAAACCCGGTACAGCAAATGCTGAAGACTTACGTTATGCGATAGATTTAACCTTAAAAGGTGAGTCCTTACCTTCAGATAGAGCACAGACTCCATCTTTTGGCTGCTCGATGAAGTGGGCTTGGAAAAATGAATACACAATTAAGACCAACAATGCCTGGAAAGAAAAAGAAGTTACTTTAGAAAAGCTTTCTCCCGTAGGACTGGCAGAACTCTTAAAAAATGATACCGAGGAGTTGTTACTTGTAAATTTCTGGGCTACTTGGTGCGGGCCATGTATTGTGGAGTATCCAGAATTTGTAACGATCCAAAGAATGTATGGAGAAAGGGATTTCCAATTTGTTTCGGTCAGTATGGATAGTCCTGATCAATTTGACAAGGCATTGAAATTTCTTAAGGGAAAAGCATCTGCAATACCCAATTACTTAATGGATACCGAGGATAAATATGAAGTAATTAAAGTGGTAGGAGAAAATTGGGATGGAAGTTTACCAATCACCCTTTTGATTGAACCAGGAGGTAATATTGCCTATCACGTTCCTGGCACTATTGATGCCTTAACCCTAAAAAAAGAGATCGTTGATCATCCTATGATAGGAAGATATTTTTGATTCAAATTTTGAATTAATTTTTATACAGTTAAATTGTATAAAATTTAAAATTTGTTTTATGTTTTCTCTTCACCAGCTTTCACTAGACCTCTATACTTCATCAAGGTTACTTATTCAACTCATCCAGGTAATACTAAAAGAGCATAATCTTACCTATCCCCAATATTTAACAATGAGGGTACTTTGGGAAGAAGATGGAATTCTGGTTAAAGAGATTGGAGAAAGACTTCATTTAGATTCAGGAACATTAACTCCCTTAATCAAAAAACTGGAAAGCGCGAATTATGTGAAACGGCATAGGGGAGATTCAGATGAAAGAACTGTTCATGTTGAATTAACTTATCCTGGAAAATCACTTCAATCTAAAGTTCAACAAGCTCTACTACCCTTGGAAGAACAGTTAAAAGAAATTTCAAATTTGGATTTGGCGGATTTAAACCATTCCATCCAAAACTTGTTAGAAGTTTTTGAAACGTTAAAAAATTCCAGCAAAGAATGAAAAAATTAAATGTTGATTACACTGCTGTAGCGGTAAACACAGGAGGAAGAAAAGGACATGTAAAATCTGATGATGGTTTATTGGATTTTGATGTTGCTATGCCAAAAGAAATTGGAGGCGAGGGAGGAAAGACAAATCCAGAACAATTACTAGCAGCTGCTTATTCTACCTGTTTTGGAGGGGCATTAGCTTCTGTAGCTGGAAAAATCAGTTTGCGTGATTCCCAGATTACTGCCAAAGTACATTTAGGTAGTTTTGGTCCAGAGGATTATGGTATTGCAGCAGATATTTATGTAAAAATTCCTCAAGCAGGTTCTTTGGAAGAAGCTCAGAAGCTTGCTGATGCCGCTCATGAAATTTGTTTGATTTCTAAAGCTACCAGAGGAAATATTGAAGTAAATGTTAAAGCTAGTTTATAAAAGATAAGCTGATTCATTTTTATTATTAGATCATCACAACACCTTTATTGAATTTTTTCCGATCCAGTAATGCTTCCAGAGCAGATGAGGCATTCGAAAGGCTATATTCTTGAATTCTTGGTCCTTTGATTTTTCCTTCAAGCAACCAGCTTTGAAGTTGTAAGATGTTGGTGAAATTTTGTTCTGGTTCCATGTTGGAAAAACGTCCCCAAAATACTCCGACTATCTCACAGCCTTTTAGCAACGGAAGATTCATCGGGATTTTTGGAATTTCTCCATTAGAAAACCCCACAATCAAATACCTTCCTTTCCAGGCTATACCCCGCAAAGCAGGCTCTGTATATTTTCCTCCTACAGGATCAAAAACAATATCTACCCCTTTATCATTTGTTAGGTCTTTGATTTTTTGTTTCAAATCTTCCTGTTCGTAATTAATGGTATCATCTGCTCCTCGATCTCTACAAAGTTGTAGTTTTTCATTGGTAGAAGCAGCAGCTATCACCTTTGCCCCCATAATTTTTCCAAGTTCAACTGCGGCTAAGCCAACGCCACCAGAGGCACCTAATACCAATAAAGTTTCTCCTTCTTTTAACTTTCCCCGATCTTTTAGTGCATGAAAAGAAGTTCCATAATTGTATAAAGTTGCTGCCGCAAGCTTTTTATCCAATCTATCCTGAAGTTTAAATACCCGATTTGAATCTACGGCCACTTGCTCTGCCAAGCCTCCCCATCCGCAAATTGCTAAAACTGAATCTCCTAATTTCAAGTTCTCCACCTTTTCTCCTAAGCCTATCACTTCCCCGACTACCTCACCACCTGGAGAAAAAGGCAGTTCAGGCTTGAATTGATATTTATTTTGAATAATCAAAATATCAGGAAAATTAATCCCACAGGCCTCCACTTTAACAAGAACTTGATCATTATCAGGTAAAGGGTTTGGCAGCTCACCGAATTTCAGATTTTCAGGAGGACCAAACTTCTCACATATTATAGCTTTCATTTGAAGTTTAAATAGAAACCTTTGGTGGAAATATGGGTTTAAAATAGGCATTTCCTTATGAAAAGGATAATTTTGAGCCTTTCAAAACCCAATTCTATACTTCCATGGCTGTTAAAGATTATATCGTAAATAATAAAGATCGCTTTTTGAATGAATTGCTGGACCTACTTAGAATTCCATCAGTCAGCGCAGATCCAAAGTTTAAAAAAGATGTTTTTACTGCTGCAGAATTTGTAAAAGAAAGCTTGATCAAAGCAGGTGCAGATACTGTTGAAATTTGCCAGACAAAAGGCTATCCTATTGTTTATGGAGAGAAAATAATTAATCCTGATTTTCCTACAGTATTAGTTTATGGACACTACGATGTGCAGCCTGCAGATCCTTATGAATTGTGGGACTCTCCTCCATTTGAACCAGTCATAAAAAATACAGAAGAACATCCACAGGGAGCTATTTTCGCAAGAGGTTCTGCGGATGACAAAGGTCAGTTTTACATGCATGTGAAAGCTTTTGAAGCTATGATGGCATCAAACGACTTACCTTGTAATGTGAAGTTTATGATTGAAGGGGAAGAGGAAGTTGGGTCAGACAATTTGGACAAGTTTGTCATCGAAAATAAAGAAAAGCTAAAAGCCGATGTAATCCTGATTTCGGATACCCATATGATCAGCATGAAAGATCCTTCTATCACCGTTGGACTTCGTGGTATGGCTTATATGGAAGTAGAAGTTACCGGAGCTAATCGAGATCTTCATTCTGGAACTTATGGTGGTGCAGTCGCAAATCCTATTAATGTCCTTTGCGATATGATCGCCTCTATGAAAGATGAAAATGATCACATCACCATTCCAGGATTTTATGATAAAGTTGCAGAATTAACAGCTGAACAAAGAGCAAGGTTAAACGAAGCGCCATTTAATCTAGATGAGTACAAGAAGAAACTAAAAATCGCTGAAGTTCATGGAGAAAAGGGATATACTACTATCGAAAGAGTAGGGATTCGTCCAACTCTAGACGTTAATGGAATCTGGGGTGGATATATCGGAGAGGGAGCGAAAACTGTTCTTCCGTCTAAAGCATCCGCAAAAATCTCTATGCGATTGGTGCCCGACCAAGATTGGCATGAAATCTCTCAACTCTTTGAAAAACATTTCAAATCCATCGCTCCTGATTCAGTTACAGTCAAAGTTAAAGCCCATCATGGCGGAGCGCCAGCAGTAGTTTCCGATAGTTCGATCGGATATCAAGCGGCTGAAAAAGCAATGGAAGAGACTTTTGGAAAAAGACCTATTCCGACAAGAGAAGGAGGATCTATTCCTATCGTTGCTTTATTCCAAAAAGAATTGGAAACAGACCCAATACTATTTGGATTTGGATTGGATACGGATGCACTTCACTCTCCTAATGAACACTACGGAGTAGCCAATTATTTCATAGGAATAGAAACAATTGCATCTTTCTTTAAGCATTTCAAATCTTTGAGCGGCAAGTAATTCAGGAACTAATTCTCATTCTTTTTCCTTTCGAATACAATCATTCTTGAATCCATGCAAATCTCTAGGTTTCTTCAGGTTACTGTTGCGATTATTTTATTTCTGAGCTATAATTCTTTTGTCGAAGCACAAATCATATCGCCTCCAACATGGACGATTACCCTAGAGCCAGAGAAAACTACTGTTGGTGAAGAATCAACCCTTGTATTTCAAGCACAGATTCCCATTGGATGGTATGTCTATTCCAATGACTTTGATCCGGATTTAGGGCCTAACCTTACTGTCTTAAAATTAGAAGAGTCTTCAGATTATTCCTTATCGACTTCGTTACTAGCCATTAATCCCAAAAAAAAGTTTGATGAAACCTGGGAAGGAGATGTTACCTACTTTATGGGGAAAGGAAGATTTGAGCAAAAAATTCTCATCCAATCGCCAAGTGGTAAAATCAAAGGTGTTCTGGAATATCAAATGTGTTCAGACGTCACAGGACAATGTATTAATTACGAGGAAGATTTTGAAGTAATCTTCAATTCAGAATCCAGTAGTAATTCTACACTGAGTGAAATTGAAGAGGAAAATCAGGACGAATCTAACAGTCCTTTCGAAGTTGTGGACACTAACACAGTAGGAGAAGAGTCTACAATTTTTACCTCGGAATCTTCTTCGAGTAATGAATCATTATTTGGGTTTATGATTTTGGCCTTCTTGGCAGGACTTGCTGCTTTACTTACTCCTTGTGTTTTTCCTATGATCCCTATGACCGTCACATTCTTTACTGGACGGTCTACCGCTAGAGCTGTCGGTATAAGACAAGCATTTATCTATGGTTTATCAATAATAGCCATCTATACGATTGCAGGTACTGCAGTAGCAGCAATTCAGGGGCCTGAATTTGCCAATTGGCTTGCAACACATTGGCTACCCAACCTCTTTTTCTTTGGCGTTTTTATCTTCTTCGCCCTTGCATTTCTTGGATTATTTGAAATAAACCTTCCGTCAAGTTTTGTAAACAAAGTAGATGCAAAAGCAGAGAAAGGAGGCTTGGCTGGAGTTTTCTTTATGGCATTTACGTTGGTTTTAGTGTCTTTCTCATGCACAGGGCCAATAGTTGGTTCCATTTTGATTTCTTCAGCTGGAGGAGAATTAATAAAACCAATCATGGGAATGTTTGCGTTTTCTTTAGCCTTTGCGATTCCATTTACCTTATTTGCCATTTTTCCTGAATGGATGAAGCGCCTTCCTAAATCTGGAGGATGGTTGAATTCTGTTAAGGTGGTTTTAGGATTTTTGGAACTGGCATTAGCTTTTAAATTCCTTTCTATAGCAGATTTAGTTTATCATTGGGGAATTTTGGATCGTGATATTTTCCTAGTAATCTGGATCGTAATTTTTGCAGCCATGGGGTTATATCTCCTTGGAAAAATCAAATTGCCTCACGATTCTCCAATGGATTTCATCGGAGTTCCAAGACTACTTTTAGCTTTGGTTACGTTTATGTTTGTGGTATACATGATTCCTGGATTGTTTGGAGCACCTCTAAAACTATTGAGCGGGTATTTACCACCAATGACTACGCAAAATTTTAATCTTACATCTAGGTCATTGATGCAAGGTGATAGCCAGTCTTCCGATGAGACAATTTTATACAATGACATTTTAGAAATCCCTTATGGTATAAATGGCTACTTTGACTATGATCAAGCTTTAGCGGCGGCAAAGAAAGCCGGAAAGCCATTATTGATTGACTTTACTGGTCATGGCTGCGTCAATTGCCGAAAGATGGAAGAATACGTCTGGATGGCTCCAGCAGTACTTTCCAGATTAAAGAATGATTTTGTGATGGCAGCTCTATATATCGATGAGAGGCTAGAGCTTCCTGAAAGCGAATGGTATACTTCTGAATATGATGGAAAGGTAAAAAAGACCTTGGGTAAACAGAACGCAGATTTTCAAATCACAAAATTCAATAACAACGCTCAGCCTTATTACGTGATATTGGATCATAATGAAGAATTATTGGCAAAGCCACAATCATATGATACCGATATTCAAAATTTCGTGGAATTTTTAGACGGAGCTAAAAATGAATTTAAAATTAGAAATTAGACAATTATAGACTCCAATCATCCCTCAATTATTCTATTCTTAACAGCCTTTTTTACTGCTTCCAGTTTGGAGTGAACTTTCAATTTCCCATAGATATTCTCAATATGTTTTCGAACTGTTTTGGGTGAAATAAAAAGATTTTCTCCAATTTGATTGTAATTAAGTCCTTTGGAAGTTTGCTCAAGAATTTCAATTTCACGGGCGGTCAGATTGATTTCTTCTATTGCTTCTTCAAAGTTTGGAGGGTTTCTTAGTAGCTTCAATGCTTTCATTGCTACAGAAGGTGTCATTGCGGCCCCTCCTTCTAAAGTGTCTAAAATACCCTGATAAAGGGATTTGGAATCCACTTCTTTGAGCAAATATCCATGCGCTCCTGCTTTAATAGCTTTGAAAATATTCTCATCATTATCGTAAACAGTAATCATTATTATTTTGATCTGAGGGTATTTCTTACTGATTTCAATCACCGTTTCAATACCATTCATTTTTGGCATCTCAATATCCATAAGGATTAAATTAACATTGGGATTATGCTTCAGTTTTTCTAAAAATTCAATACCGTTATTTCCATAGAACTTAACTTCAATATCTTCAAAATAGGATAGCTTTTCCAAAATTACTTGGAGCAAAAATGAATTATCCTCCGCTATTGCAATTTTTATTGCCATAATGATCCTCAAAAATTAATAGATACAAATTTGCGTACCCTGATTTTCCTCAGTATTAATCACTAAATTTTTCCCAATCCGGTCCGCTCGATTCTGCATATTACTTAATCCATTTCCAGGTTTAGAAGTTTGAATTCCCTTTCCATCGTCTTTGACGCAGATACGAATGGAATTCCTATCTTTTAAAAAATCTATAGTGATTTTAGTAGCATTTGAATGCTTAATAGCATTGTTGATGGCTTCTTGGGCTACTCTAAAATAATTGATCCCCTCAAAAGAATTAAGTAAAAACTCCTCGTCTAGATTCTGATCCACTTTCAATTCAAACTCGATTTCGGGACAAGAGTTCTTTGCTCTTGCCAAGAAATTCGCCAATCTGCCCTGGAGATCTTCTAAACTAACATGGTCTTTATTCATTGCCCAAATGGTATCTCTTAATTCTCCTACCGTCTCCACAGTAAAACTGGAAATCTGGTCAATTTTTGATGCAATTTCCTTTGGACTATGTTCCATCGATTTTAGATTATTAAGCGAATAAACTATAAAAGTTAATTGGGCGCCAATATTATCATGCAGGTCAGATGAAATTCGATCTCTTTGCTCATGAAGTCGCTTTTGGGTTTCTTTTTCAGCATAGATAGCCTGCAATTTTGCTTCTTGTTCCAAGTGGCGGTTCCGCGTTTTTTGACGATAATAAATAAAGAATGCAAGACCTAAAATCGAAATTGAAAATATTATGGCAAGCAAAAGTTGATTATTTCGATTCTTTATCAAAAGCTCATTTTCTGCCAAAGCGGCCCTTGACTCTGCTAATTCCCGTTCCTTGGTTTCTACTTTATACTTGGTTTCAAGGTCAGCCATAAGTTTCACGCGCTCTTCCTTGAATATTGAATCCTTAAGAGCGCTATATTCCTCCAAATAATCAATTGCCAACACCAGTCGACCCCTCAATTTATTGTATCGATATTGTTCTTGGAGGAAGTCACGGTTTTTCTCTATTGATTTGCTGAGTTCTACATACTTGGCTGCTGAATCCAACATCATTTCGGCCTCAATGTAATTACCAAGACTATATGCTATGGTAGCTAGATTAGTATAATTTGTAGCAATTCTGGTATTACTCTTTCCTTTTGTATTTAATGACAGAGATATATCCATCCATTTTTTAGCCTCAGAATAGTTCTTTTGCTTCAGAAGCGTATTCCCGATATTATTAAACGTATTTGAAACCCTCATACTATCAAGATTTTCCAGATCATCTATCACTTGGTAATGATAAAATAAGGCGCTATCCGGTTTATCCCAGTCATCAAAATTGATTGCAATGGCATTAAGTGCATAGGCCCGAAAGAGCGGTATGGCTTTGGGATAATTTTCTAAAAGTTCGAGAGCCTCTTTTCCATAAGTTACCCCTTTGTCAAACTGCTCCATATCATGATAAATTACAGAAATATCAAAGAGGGCAAACGCCATATAATTTGAATCCAGGGCAGACAAAGCATGATTATAATGCTCTTGAGAAATAGAAAGCGCTTTTTCCCAATTTCCAGCAAAACTATTAATACGAGATAGCGAAATAAAAGCCATGCTTCTAATGCTAGTTTCAGCAATTGGGTCTAGTAAGTTTATGCTTTTTTGAAAATAGTATTCTGCGCTATCATATTCCGATTCTGAATAAAACCTATCAGCTATGAAATAAAAGTAAAGGCCCGAATCGCTAGAAGTTTGAAGATTCTTTTTTTCCAATTCAAAAATAATCAAGGCTGAATCTGGATTCAACACAGTTCTACCTAATCTATCCCTTAGAGATTGGGAATAGGAAAAGGTAATTACTAAAAATATTGCTAAAAAGAGGGTGAAAGTTCGAAGCATATGGGTCAAATGCGCTAACCCTCTAAATATAAAAAATGCTTCTCTCGTTTATACTTTATTATAGATTTTTTAAAATTATTTCTTGATTAACTGTAAATCTCATCTAAAATCTGAGCTAATCGAATACTAGCTGCAATCAATCTCTCCTCCACTATTTCCCTGTTTTCATATCCATAGTTGTAAGATAATTTTTTGCTTTCAGGGAGTTTATAAATCATCGGCCTTAACGCTACAGCTTCCTTTAACCAATCGTTTATTGTGGAGTTTCGATACTGGTTTATCAAATCTGAGTTTACCCTTCTCATCAACTCATTACCAATTTCTGTATAACTCATATCCCAACGATCAATCATACCGGAATCCCAAACAGCATGCAGATTTGATTGCTGCCAAAAAAACTCAAGTTTTATATCATTGCCACCACGATCTTCTCCTGTTCCCACATGCAAAGGTTGATGAATATCTTCCACCAAATGAATCAGCATTTTCAACTTTTCCCCTTCTTCTTTTGGGCTTAGGTTACCTGCTTTTAATTCTGCTTTTAATGTGTTTATAGCTTCGTAAGCATTCCCCCCTTTTTCTTGTATTTCAGGGTCATATTCTCCGTCCTTACTTGTTAAATAGTGCCAAGAATTAACATAATCATAAGACCTATCTGATTTAATCTCATCCATCCAAATTCCACTTCTTCCTATAGACATCGGAAATAAAACCTTTTCAACTTTTTTACGAGATGAGTTCTTCATTTGAATGGATGCCATATAACCAATTAAATAATGGCCGATTTGCCCCCAGGCAAATGCTTGAGAAATCATGAATGACATGCAAAAAGTCAGAAAGAGCGTTTTATTGAATTTCATAGCTTGGAAATAATCAGTAAAGCTAATGGGTTAAGAAGCAAAAATTGTGTTTGGAATGTTAAGAATTTTGTAATTCTGAAACAGCTAACCAGGCCATCAAACCTGCTCCAATTTCCAAAGCATCTTCTTCAATATCAAAAGTTGGTGTATGAACTCCCGATATAATTCCTTTTGCCTCGTTTCTAGTACCTAATCGATAAAAACAGCCATTAATTTCTTGAGAATAATAGGCAAAATCCTCTGCTGCCATCCAGATATCGAGATCCAGCACATTCTCTTTGCCTAAGTAGTCAATTGCTGCTTGCTGTGACCTATCTGTTAACTCAGGATCATTTTTAAGAAACGGATATCCTTTACGGATTTCAAAATCCAACTCTCCACCCATTCCCTCTACTATTCCAT